>NZ_JBFNXI010000024.1:0-47523 GCF_040812445.1 Lentibacillus sp. L22
GATGGTATACATGTTAGCGATCCTCCTCATTTTATTTCTACTTACAAGGTTCGACATAAAATGGGAGAATCCTGCTAAAAAGTAATTAATTTTAAATAATTTAGATTAAACTGTTTTGAAACCCCGCTAAAACAAACGCAATTGTTTTGGTGCCAGTCCCGCATATTCAATCCCCAGCATTTCTTGAAATTGCTTAGCATTACCAGCAGCATCGCTGCCTGAATTATTATTAAACAAGACAATAATATCTTTGGTTCCTTTTGACAGTTGCTTGATTCGGTCCTTCCATTCTGACAACTCAGCATTGTTGTATCTATATAAATAACGAACTTCGCGCCAGCTGTTATTATCAGCACCATTCGGCTTATTCCATCCGTACACATTTCTGCCGTGCATCCGCACCAACGCCAGGTTTTCATCCGTCACAACCGGTACAGTCGGAATGGAACGCTCGCCTGCCTGTGGTTCATCGACAATCGTATGAATCCAGCCTTCCTGCTTAATAAATGCCAAAGTATCAGCACGAAAAGCATCACTAAACCAGGATTGATGGCGAAATTCCAGCGCCACCGGAATGTCCCCAATTTGTTGTTTACAGTAACGTAAATAGTCAACATTTTCTTTCTTACAGGCAAACCATGGCGGAAACTGAAACAATACCATCGCAAGCTTATTTGCCTTTCGATAGGGCTTTAAAGAATCCTTGAACGCCTGAAACATCGCTGTCTTTGTTTCGATTCGAATGGAAGCTCGTCCCGCTTATGGCCGGTCATCCCTTGATAGGCCTTTACGACAAAGCGAAAAGTATCCGGTGTCTCGTTTACCCATTTTGTAACATTACGTTCCGGCTGGATGGCATAAAAAGAAGCATCCACCTCCACTACGGGGAAATGACTGCTGTATTCGGGAAGTTTATCTTTTGCTTTGATATGGGCGGGATATAAGGAATAATGGTCACCCCAGCCGGTAAGTCCAATATAAATCATTGCAAATCCACCTCTGTTGTAAGGATAACATACGGATATTCAATGTATAAGTATGAAACGCTAATCAGAGAAATTTAATAGAATCTAATATTTCCGTGCACTATACTAGAGAAACAATGGAGCGGCTATACATGGAGGGGGGCGGGCACACCGTTTTTACCTTCTGAGATATTTCCCAAGAAGGAGGTGTCGCCAATGGTCGCACTGATGATTTCTTTTGGCATGTTAGTAGCGTTAAAAAAAGGAAATAATCCCTCACATGCTTTAGCCCGGCAATGAGGGATTACCTGTCTCTTGTGCCTGCCTCTTTTGTTGAGGTTGGTCTTATGGTAGCCGTTTCATGTCATCAGCATGGAACGATTTTATTTAGTGTACCACGAATACGAAATTGTTACACTACTTTTTTAACACCAACTCAGATAGTTAAGATTACAATAAGGCTATCAGATACCTATCTAGAAATCAGTTCGCCTTTTTATACTTTTTCCGCATCCAGACTGCCATTAATGAAGCAGCGGCAGCCCCGGCAATCAGCGGTTCTTTCTTTAACTTATTATCTTCCGTATAAAATACATCTTTCATAATCAGATTCATATTCTGCGGACGTTCTGCAAGTCTGCGCATGAAATAACCGAACCAGTCAGTGCCAAATGGAATATACGTACAAAAATTATACCCTTCTTCTGCCAGACTGTAATGCATTTCGGTGCGGAACCCATATAACATTTGAAATTCAAACCTGTCCAAAGGAATGTGATTATCCTCGACAAACTTCTTTAACTCCTGAATGATATGATGGTCATGGGTAGCAATTGATGTGAATGTATCCCCTTTCAAACGTGTTTTTGCCATTTGAATAAAGTTTTGATCAATTTCTTCCTTGGATGGATAAGCCACATCTTCATTTTCCTTGTATGCCCCTTTTACCAGCCGAATGCGAATGTCTTTCAATTGTTCCAAATCCTCCGCCGCTTCACGCAAATAGGACTGAATAACGGTACCCACATTACTATAATCATTGCGAAGTTTAAACAGGACATCCAATGTTTTTTGGTAATGGCTATATTTCTCCATATCAATATTGATAAAAATGCCATAATCTGCAGCCAAGGCCAGGATTTCCCGCATGTTATTCAGACAAAATTCCCGGTCAATATCCAAACCAAGCTGGGTTAATTTAACGGATACGTGACAATCCAATCGTTCTTCATGAATGCGGTGCAGTATTTGCATAATTTCATCTTTAGCGGTACTTGCCTCCGTCTTATCAGATACAAATTCACCAAGATTATCCAGAGTTGCGCGGATGCCATGCTGGTTCAGTTCTTTAACCACATTCGCAACACCATCAATCGTCGTACCGGCAACGAACTTTTCTGCTCCGAGATGAAATCCCCACTTTTTGGCATTAGCATTTAAAAACTTATTATTCGATAATCCAATAAAAAAATCTCTTGTTAGATTTGCCATGCTGAATTGCTCCTTCACACATTTAACTAACACGTGCGGCAAAGATACAAAGGCGTAAGCGCCCGGTTAGCGGCGTACAAACTGCGCCCGTGCAACACGGGTGGTTCGGCGTTGCCGCGCAAAGCGGCGTCCTTAGCCGAACATCCTTACCTACGAGATAAAGGAAACATGCCCCTGCAAAAGGGGTATGCCGACGTTGGCCGCAAAGGCCGTTCTTAGTCGGCCTTCCTTTGTTCCTAAATCGATGTTGACTTATCGTAGGAGGAAGCCTGAAGTTTGCTAGCCGCTGGGCGCTGGAGCCGGACGAGGCCCATCTTGTTTACCAGGTTATTAACAGCGCTTAATTTTTATAATACCTAAGTAAGGGACGCATTTGCCGCAGTCGTGATGGTTAATATACTTCAGATACTACTTTTGCTTCCAAGAAATGCTGCAAGTAATCCGGGCCGCCTGCTTTGGAGTCAGTACCAGACATCTTAAATCCGCCAAATGGTTGATATCCAACGATTGCTGCGGTACAGCCGCGATTGAAGTACAGGTTACCAACATGGAATTCATAACGGGCACGATTCAAGTGCTCGCGATTATTGGAGATAACTGCACCAGTTAAGCCATATTCCGTGTTGTTGGCAATTTCCAGCAATTCATCAAAATCGTTGGCTTTAGCAAATGCTACAACCGGACCAAAGATTTCTTCCTGCATGATTCTTGCTTTCGGATCCAAATCCTTGAAGATTGTTGGGTGAACAAAATACCCCTTGGAATCATCTGTTTCTCCACCATAGGCAAGTTCACCTTCTTGCTTGCCGATCTCAATATAGTTCTTGATTTTATCAAATTGTTTCTGATTAATAACCGCTGACATATAAACATTTTCTTCGGTCGGGTTGCCGATCGTTAATTCCTTGGTTAGTTCAATCGCTTTGGCAAGCACGTCATCATAAACATCCTTGTGAATAACCGCCCGTGAACAAGCAGAACATTTCTGACCGGAAAAACCGAATGCTGAATTTACAATGGCATCTGCAGCCAAATCAAGATCTGCATCATTATCAACAATGATCGTATCTTTACCACCCATTTCAGCGACGACGCGTTTTAAGAATGTTTGACCTTCCTGCACCTTGGCAGCGCGTTCCATGATTCGGGTTCCTGTTGCACGTGAACCGGTAAAGTTAACAAAATGTGTGTCTTTATGATCAACAAGATAGTCGCCGATTTCCGCCGGGTCACCTGGTACAAAGTTGAGTACACCTTTTGGCAGTCCGGCTTCTTTTAATACCTCTACCAATTTGTAGGCAATGACTGGTGTGTTTTCCGATGGTTTTAACAGGACTGGGTTCCCCGCCACAATCGGTGCAACTGTGGTACCGCATACAATCGCAAAAGCGAAATTCCATGGTGGAATGACGACACCAGGTCCCATTGGCTGATAGAAATAGGAATTCTGTTCATTCGCACGATCTTCTACTTTCTTGCCTTGACCAAGCTCAACCATTTGCCGAGCATAGTATTCCAGGAAATCAAGTCCTTCTGCCACGCCTCCATCAGCTTGACTCCAAGGCTTACCTGCATCATAAGCCAGCCATGCAGAGAATTCATGCTTTCGGCGACGGACAATGGCTGCCGCTTTATACAAGACATCTGCACGTTCTTCTGGTGTCCAGCTGCGCCATGTGTTAAACGCATCAAGAGCGGCTTCCATTGCTTGATCCACATGTTCTTTCGTCGCTTTGGATACGTAACCGACAACTTCCTCTTTGTTAGCAGGGTTTACAGAAACGAGCTTATCATCTGTATAAATCTCTTCCCCATTGATCACGATTGGATATTCTTTTCCCAACTCACCTTTAACCTGTTTTAGGGCAGATTCAAATGCCTGACGGTTCGTGGGATCATTAAAGTCTGTAAATGGTTCATGTTTAAAAGGTAATGCCAATATAATAACCTCCTTGATATAAAACCTTAAAAATTTAGCGCTTTCATCTATAATATTAGCAAGAATCATGCCAACTTTATTATTCTATTATAAATTAGGAAGTGAAAAAGCCATGATATCAATGAAATAACCGACTATTCACGTAATGATAGCTGATATTTTCTGGCATACTATGAAATGATTATTTGTAAACTATATGTACAAAAGTGTATAATAAGTTTACGCTTACATTTACAATTGCCTTACAATTCGGAGGTGAAGTGAAATGGATTATGATTACCATGTTTTAAACGCCGTCTTAGGTGCAGAAGATGATGCAATCACTGTTATCAACGTCAATCGGGAGGTAATCTACTGGAATGATGCAGCCGTTCATACCTACAACATCCACAAATCCGAGATTCTGCATCAGCCAATCAACAAGTTTTTCCATCATGACGATTTAATGGTATTAAAAGTACTCAAAACACAGGAACCTGTAAAAAATGCTTATCACCGTCCACAAGAGAATAAACATGTAGTGATTAATGCAGCACCTGTATTTGATCAAAACAATCGGATCATCGGCTCTGTTTCAGTGGAGCGGGATATCACACAAATCGTTAAATTAAATGATAATTTGATGTCAACCTCGGTGGAGTTGAATGAACTACGACAACAAGTAAATACCACGAATGGAGAGACACCTTTTGCCAAATTAAAAGGAGAAAGTGTAGCACTGAATCAAGTCATCCGTATCGCTCGCAAAGCAGCGAAAACGGACGCGACAACACTAATCCTTGGAGAAAGCGGAACAGGAAAAGAAATATGTGCCCGGGCTATTCATGATGCAAGTACCCGAAAAGACGGGCCATTTATCCCGGTCAACTGTGGCGCGATTCCGGTTGCCTTATTTGAAAGTGAATTGTTTGGCTATGAAGGTGGATCATTTACCGGTGCGGAGAAAAATGGGAAAGCGGGAAAAATTGAAATGGCGAATGAAGGCACATTATTTCTCGATGAAGTGGGAGAACTACCGCTGGAAATGCAAGTCAAACTGCTCCGGGTGTTACAGGAAAATACCATTTATCGGATTGGTGACTCCAAAGGAAAACAGATAAATGTGCGTTTTATCGCCGCTACGAACCAAAACCTGGAACAATTGATGGAAGAAAAGCGATTTCGTTCTGACTTATTTTATCGTTTGGATATTATTCAATTAACCATGCCGCCACTACGGGAACGGACGGCAGATATTCCGGGACTGGCACAATTATTTCTGAAACAATTTGCCGCCAAATACCAAGTGCCCGTTCCGATGATGGAACAGGATGCACTTGAATTGTTAACGACTTTTCACTGGACCGGAAATGTAAGAGAACTCCGGAATTTAATGGAGCGAATCGTGATCCTTTCCGAGAAAGCCGTTGTGACCAGGCAGGATCTGCTAAGTTTCCACCAGCAGCCATCCCCATCGTTGCGCATCGAATCCCATACGATACAACCATCTTTGCCTAAAGAAAAGGAAAATATGGAAAAACAGCGGATTATGGACGCACTAGGACAAACAAACGGAAATAAATCAGCAGCTGCAAAAATTCTGGGAATCTCACGCGTCACCCTTTATAACAAATTGGAGAAATTTGATATTCAATACTAACAGAATGTCAAGCGCTCTTTTTTTCCCCGTATATTTTTTGATGTTTTATTCTTGACTCAGTTCATTTTCCAAAAGATTGCATCCTCTGATGATCACATTACAATTCTTTGTATGTATCGCCCGATGAGTGGTATAGTATACAAAATGAAACTAAGGAAAAATATACCGAACAAGCTGCTGGTTTTGGTATTAAATCATTAAGCTGCCAAACACAGCTCATAAAGAAAAACAACCCGGTAAAGGAGGAGATTCCCATTTTTGAACAACGTATCCGTCATATGCAACGCTACCGGGAAATAGTTGTCGCCTTTTCCAGGAATGGCTTCGGCTATATTGTGAAGGAATTAGGGCTGCATGAACTTATTCCTTTACCGAAGCGTTTCGCCGCCAAACGGCAAAAATATGACAAAACACTCGGGGAACGAATCCGCTCATTTTTGGAAGAGCTGGGACCAACATTTGTTAAAATGGGGCAATTTGCCAGTACAAGGCCAGACTTGCTCCCCGATGACATTATTCGGGAATTGGAAAAACTCCAGGATGAAGTACCACCATTTCCATTCGAGAATGTACAGGAACTTATCGAACAAGAATTAGGCATGCCATTGAACAAAATATTCCGGACATTCGATGAAACGCCGCTTGGTGCAGCATCGATTGGTCAAGTCCATCATGCTGTTCTTAAATCAGGGGAACAGGTTGCGGTCAAAGTCCAACGCCCCCAAATCGAAAAAGACATGAAAACCGATTTGGAAATACTGCGGAAACTGGCGGTGTTAGCAGAATTTCGACTGGAATGGGCTGCTCAATATCAAATTTCCGAGATCGTTGATGAATTTGCCAATGCAATTCTGGCTGAACTGGATTATAACGTAGAAGGACGAAACGCGGAAAAGATCACGAAACAATTTAGTGATCATCCGCATATTCAGATCCCGAAAGTCTACTGGAAATACTGCTCCAAGAAAGTGCTGACAATGGAATATATTGATGGGATTAAGTTGAACAAATTAGAGGAGCTTTCCGAAAAAGGATACAATAAGAGAATACTGGCAGAACGGGTGGCCAATGCCATCTTCCACCAAGTTTTTATGGAAGGATTTTTTCATGGTGACCCACACCCGGGGAATGTAGCTGTCCTACCTGATGAAACCATTGTTTTTATGGACTTTGGCATGGTCGGCCGGTTAACCCCGGAAATGAAAGCCAATTTTGCATCATTGGTTATTTCCATGATGCGTGATAATACAGACGGGGTGATTAAGGCGATTAGCCGCATGGGACTGGTTCCCGATGATGTCAACATCCAATTGTTACGGTCAGATGTTGATCAATTGCGGGTCAAATATTATGATATCCCGTTAAAAGAGGTAAGTATCGGGGAAGCGGTTAACGATTTGTTTGCCGTTGCACACCGGCATTACATCCAGATCCCTCCTGATCTCACATTACTTGGGAAAACCCTCCTTACCTTGGAAGCAATGGTAGAAAGACTGGATCCCGACATTAGTATTATGAAACTGGCTGAACCTTTTGGCCGTAAATTATTTAGAGAGCGTCTCAATCCGAAAAATTGGGTTGAAACTGCTTTTCACCAGTGGACGGAATACGGTGAGATTATTGCCGATATTCCCAAGAACATTCGGGAATTAACCTCAATGGTAAAAAAAGGAAAGTTACCAATCGAAATTTCTCTTGAAAAATCGGAAATATTTTTAAAGAAACTGGATCGCATCAGCAACCGGTTATCCTTTAGTATCGTCTTGCTTTCCTTCAGTATTATCATGGTCGGACTTATTGTCGGTTCGGCATTAAGCGGTCAATCCTCCATTCTTTGGAGGCTCCCGGCGATTGAAATTGGCTTTGTCGTGGCGATATTAATGTTTCTTTGGTTATTGTATTCGATTCTTAAATCAGGACGATTTTGACCTAAGAACCCTTTAAACAAAACAGGCTGCAAAACGCGTACCTGGGGCTTTGCTGCTTATTGTGTGGTTGAAACTTATACTTGAGCGTCTCAGCTGCTTTTTCGAGTGGTTGCACTCAAGGTTCGAGCGGTTTTGGGTTTTGCTTCCTGTTCGGGCGGTTGCACCCTTTGCTTGGGGGAACACCAAAATAAGCAGCAGGTCCTGTGTACTGGGGCTTTGCTGCTTATTTTTTATGCAAACAATTCCATCATTCGCTGATAAGAATGAATCTTTTCATCAAAACTGTAAATATTGGTCAGAATCAGCCAATCGTCACATTGATAACGTTCAGACAAGCGGAGTAATTCATTTTTCACTTTCTGAGGTCCTCCAATAATCATCCGTTCCCGGTTTTTATGCATCTGTTTTTGTTCATCCTTACTCCAGCTTTTTGTCTTTGTCTTGGCCTCGTCCACACTTGGCATCCTGCTGTCCAGACCTTTTTCGACCTGAAGTAGCCAAACATCCTGACTAATCGCAAGTTCCTCGGCATGTTCATCCGTTTCCCCGCAGATCACAAAAATTGCTGAGCGTTCCCGAGGTTGATCCAAATAACCCGGCCTGAAATATTCCCGATACGTTTCATGGGCCGCTTCTCCTCTGGCAGGATTGATAAAATGGCCGTACACATAGCCTATGCCCAGTTCAGCTGCAAGTTTTGCACTATTTTCTCCCAGCCCTAACGAATATAAACTTGGACCACTTTCCGTACGTGGTGCTGCCTGAACCTTTCCATCCCGATTCAAGAAGGTGATTAGATCCGTCAATTTTTCAGGATAGTCAGCCAACTGATTTGGTTTTCCATCTGCCAATAATGCCCGGATTGTTTCTCCACCACCAGGCGAACGTCCCACACCTGCCTCTATTCTTCCTGGGAAAAGCGCCTGTAACTGGGATAACTGGGCTGCTATTTTATACGCACTATACTGTGGCAACAAAATCCCGCCACTGCCAACCTTCATCCTGTTTGTTTTTGCAGCAACGGCCGCCATCATAATTTCCGGTGAACTTGATGCCAATCCTTTTGTAGCATGGTGTTCCGCAAACCAATATCGCTCATAACCGAATCGTTCGACCGCTTGCGCCATTTCAATGGTTCTTCGCGCTGTTTCCTCTGCACCTATGCCTTTAGGTTGTGCCATTTGATCCAAAATTCCCAGCTTCATTATTTGCTACTCCTTTCAAACCTAATTCATGGGAAATAAAAATAACCCCTCATGCACCATAGCCTGGCATTGAGGGATTACTAACCTTCTGTGCCTAACCCCTCTTGATGGGGTTGGTCTTATTGTAACCGCGCCATGCTGGAACATGGTGCGGTTTTTAATATTGTATGATCTTCTATATATAGAATACCACAAACATGGAATTTTGACACGTAAGGTGTAGAATGGGAATCTTTGGTCTATCAGTTATCTTTCCAGGTGTTTATGCTATAGCCTTACCGCTTACATTAGCATAACGTTATAAATCTGCCTAAACTGTTATAATACTCCGAACGGTCAAAGTCTAATTTTTTTCCCACATGTAATGTCGTAACGTTTCTTCAAGACCGTTTTTGAACGGAGTAGCCGAAATTTCCCCGATACGTTCCTCATATTTTTCACCATTCAACACAAACCCTTCTTTAGTTAGGTACATGATTTCAACAATTTCTCTCATAAACGGATCAAACAAACCAATGAAACGAATGACATTTTTATTTAAAGGGATAACCATTTTTCGATTACCGGTGACCTTGCGAGCTATTTGGACAATTTGTTTACCTGAAATCAATCCCGCACCAGGTATATTCCAGTTCTCTCCGTAAGCATCATCCTTTTCCGCTATATTCACAATCATCTTCGCGGCATCTGGTAAATAGACATATTCCTGAGGTGTCTTCAAATTTCCAATAAAAAAAGAAGTCTTTTGAGCAGCCATTCCTTCTAATGTAGGCTGCAAATAAGAGTTTTGTGAGGTTGGACCATAATAATCCGGAAGCCGAACAATTAAAGCTTTTACATTTTCCCATTTGTTACTGAATATTAAATGCTCGAATGCAACCCTTATCTTCCCCTTTTTTGTATGTGGATGTTGTGGATGATTTTCATCACCCTTGGCGACTTGATGTCCATATACATAAATGCCATCAACAATGACAATCTTCTTCCGCATAATATCCGCTGCTTTCATCACACTTTCCCCAAGCAGGTGAAGTTTTTCCTCCATCTCTTGATATTGAACATTTGCACATTGGAATATAACATCCGCATCTTTTGCCGCATCGATAATTGTTTGGTAATCAAATATATCACCCAACTTATATGACAATCCCTGTTTAAAATCGTGTTTTTTTGCTAATGCTTTCAATTTATTTTCGGAACGTCCGAAAGCAATGACTTCTATTCCTCTATCCAATAGTTCTGAAACAATGACCTGTCCTGTTCCACCAGTTGCTCCTAATACAATTGCAGTTTTCATTTTGCTCTGCTCCTTTTTATTTATTGATTGATCAATCAATTAACGTTAGAAAATATGAAACATAACATTTCAAACTTCTTTTATGCATAAGTTTGGTTCACTCTTCTAACACAATTAGTTATTGATCAATCACTAAATTGAATTTAAAAAATAAATAATCAACTTGACTCGATTATTTATTTCGTTTGATCAATAAGCTCGGGAAGATCTAAGAAATAAGAAATATTACATAACATCCCTCTTGCTTGAAATGTAGTAGCTTCTCTTTCAGCATTCTTTATCCCCGCTGATTTAAACCTTTCCAAGGTGTAGCTTCTAATACGAGACAATCCCTCTTTCATCGAATTTCGTATGGCTTCTTCCGTTACGGAAATTCCTATCACCTGCAAGGAAATTTCATTCGGATGTAATACAGACAACGCTTCATAGGCTTCAATCATTTTGGTAACCAATTGGTCCGAGTTAGCCTCCACACTTTTAAAGGTTTGAAGGATTCTTTCAAATGATCGGTCTAAAGCCGCGACAAACAATTCTTCCTTTGTTTTAAAAAATCTAAAGACATATGGTTGAGATATGCCTGCTTTTTCTGCAATAAGCGCGGTCGTTGTATTATAATAACCCCGTTTCGCAAATACTTCTAACCCCGCCTCCAGAATCTCTTCCTTCCGATTCGCCTTTTTCGGTCTAACCATTGCAAAACCCCTGCCCACAGTTTATTATTGATTGATCAATTACATAATAACCCACTTTGTCACCTCATGCAAGCGTAATGTCTCAAACCTCTTTGGAGTGCGGAAACGTCCCACTTAGAACGAAAAAAATAACCTGTTTAGGATATGCTTTCCCCAAACAGGCTATTTTTACAATTAATATTCCGATTTATGCTTATCCTGTTTATTTCTTATCATTTGATAAGCAATGACAAGGATTAGAAACCAAACTGGTGTGACAAATAGTGCAACCCTCGTATCAGCAGCAAAACCTAAAATCACAATCACGAATATGAAAAAGGCGAGCACCAGCCAGTTCATAAATGGAGCAAACGGCATGCGGAAAGGATTTTTTTTCGCCGCTTCCGGCATCGTTTTCCGGAAGCGAATATGTGCATACAGGATAATGCCCCAAACCCAGATAAAACAAATGGTTGCAATACTGGTAACTAGTGTGAACACCTGATCCGGGAGAAGATAGTTAAGCAACACTCCGATCAGTAACACAAGCGTTGAAAAAATCAATGCAGGCGCTGGAACATTCTGTTTGCTTAAAGAACCCAATTTTCTTGGCGCATGTCCCTCTTTGGCCAGCGTATAAACCATTCGACTTGTACTAAAGATCCCACTGTTACAGGATGACGCCGCTGCGGTTAAAACAACAAAGTTAATAATTCCCGCGGCAACCGGAATACCAATTAATGCAAAAACCTTTACAAATGGGCTTTCTGCCGGATTGATTCCATTCCAAGGGTAAATGGACATAATTACAAACAAGGCCCCAATATAAAAGATTAGTATCCGAATCGGAATATTATTAATCGCCTTTGGTATCGTTTTATTTGGATCAACCGTTTCAGCTGCCGTAATACCAACAAGTTCGATCCCTACAAAGGAAAAAACAGCCATTTGAAAGGAAAGTAGAAAACCTGAAGCACCATTTGGAAAGAAACCCCCGTATGTCCACAGGTTTGAGAAAGACGCCTCCGCATCACTTCCCTTAAAGCTCATCAAAACAAGCACAATACCAATTACAATCAAGGCGATGATCGTAATAATTTTGATAAGTGCAAACCAAAATTCAATTTCTCCAAATGCCTTTACTGCGGTCATGTTAATTAAAAACAAAATAAGAACACAGGCAAGTGCCGGGACCCATTGCGGTACATCCGGCAACCAGTATCGTATATAAACCCCAACAGCAGTAATTTCGGCAATACCCGTCGCTATCCAACAAAACCAATATGTCCAGCCAGTAATAAATCCTGCCCAAGAACCTATGAATGTCTCGGCAAATTCGGCAAAAGAACCGGCATCAGGCTTATAAAGCAACAACTCACCCAGAGCACGCATCATAAAAAACAGCGCGATGCCAATGATCAAATATACGAGCATAATCGACGGACCAGCCAGATGTATCGACTTCCCGGCACCAAGAAACAAACCAGTTCCAATTGCCCCGCCAATCGCAATCAGCTGAATATGGCGGTTCTTCAGTCCTCTTTCCAGTTGTCTTTCATTTGCTGTTTCACTTGACATATGTATTACCCCCTCTTTTTAGCAAAAACGTTATGTTGTTTGGTTACGAAATAGCCTAGGTTGGAGTAATCTGTTATTTCATAATTACAGTAATAAAACGACGAATAATATAATTATAATCGAAAATTCGACAACATTAAACCTTTTTTTACATTTATTCAAAAATGTTCCTGTATACCTATCCCCCGATTTAATGCAAAGATCCGCTGATGATGTGCTAAACCGTCTATTAATTCCAATATCATCTCCCTTCTTTTTTCGTCATGTCTCTGTAATGGATAAAAAGGCTTTTTTATTCATAGTAATAAGCTATATGAACACGCTGTCGATGGACAAGGGGGAAACTTACCAGTGAATTTTATAACAAACACCGTACGAATCATTATCCGTTTTTTCTCGGAGCGATTCTATGACCAATCCGCACAAATGGCTTATTACTTTATGTTATCCTTGTTCCCTTTTCTTATTTTCGTTTTCAGCCTTATCGGATTTCTCCGGGTTGACCCAGATACTATTCTGGAAATGGTTGAACCGTTTGCACCCCAAGCAACTTACAATGTGATACGCAATACTTTGGAAAGTATCTTAGCCAAAGGACAGGGCCAATGGTTATCCTTTAGTCTGATTGCTGCATTTTGGCTGGCATCGATGGCTATTCAATCACTTGTACGATCATTAAACAAAGCATATAAAATCAGACGGAATCAGTCATTCTTTATGCAGGGAATTATGACCGATTTGCTAATCACCTTTGGCTTTATGATTGTTTTGTCCCTGTCACTAGTTATCCCGATTGTGGAGAATATTGTCCGCAATTTTGTGCTGACAAAGGTTACGGTCGAGGCACTATGGTACCGTTTATGGTTTTTTACAAAATGGGGGCTTGGTACCCTATTCCTTTTATTCTTCTTTACTATCTTATATAAAGTAATACCCAGCATTCACTTGCCATGGAAAAAGGTTTTTCCGGGAGCAATATTTGCAACAATCGGCTGGCAAGTTGTATCCATTGGCTTTGCAAAATATGTTGAAGTAAGTAATTACACGGAATTATACGGACAACTTGGAAGCATCATCGTTTTAATGATATGGTTTTATCTAACTGCGGTTGTGCTGTTAATAGGCGGGTTGATTAATGCATCGGTTTTTAACAATAAAGATGCTACCCGGAAGAGATACACAAAAAGTGACCATTAATTTCTTATCCCTTGTCATCGGTTAAAAGTAAAAGCAACCACTTCCATGGGTGTCCGCTAATTTCTTCTCAAATTTTATCACCATCTAATGTTGTCTTTATCTTAAGACCTCTAGTATACTATACATTTGAAATAAAAAAGAAAAGGTGAGTGAATGATGAAGAGATTAATCATCGCTTGTATTGCACTACTTGTACTTTCAGCATGTGGTGCCGGTAACGATGACACAACAGGGAAGGAAGAAGCAAACAGTAATACAAGCAGTAGTACAGAACAGGATAAAACTGGCAACTCAGAGGAGAATCATGCTGATGAAGATGATGTATCTGATGAAGAGGACACAAATAAAGATGACGAATCCGATGTTAATTCAAACAAGGATAATTCATCTCAGGACAAAGCTAACAACGATGCATCCAATCAAGCTGATGATAGTGATAAAAAGTTAGCGGAATATCCAATTTTTGAAGATAAAGTGGATATGACAGCATATACAATTGATATAAAAGAAGATAACCCACATAAACGAATTGTGCTTTTAAAAGATAAAGACGGAGAAGCCAAATACAAGAGTGTCTTTATCAAAAAGCCAAGCAGAATGAAACTCATTCAATTCGGCCACGGTGTATTGTTTGATGAGGTGATTGACTAAGCAGCGAATTTGCAAGGGATTTGCCTTTTGTCGGAGTGATTCTAAAACTACTATTGGAATAAATACAAAGCAGGCAATCGCTTATGGATAACAGGCACCTGTTCACAGAATTATCGTAAATATTAGCGATAACTTTGTGAACAGGTCGCCTTTTTTAAATATATGCTTTAACAATGGTGAACAAGGATAATAACCACAAAAAACCCGCACCCTTTAGAAGTCTGCTATTAATAGATATTCTTGTCACGTAAAATCATATCTGCAATCTCTGCAGCCTTGTCTCCACTTGCCCGTCCATTTTCATCTTGAATATTGACTGCAAAATAATACGTATGACCAGCCTTCGTAACAAAGCCAACAAACCAACCATTCACATCTTTTCCATCTACCGTACCTGTGCCAGTTTTTCCATATAATTGCCGATCGTTTTGCTCGCCAATTAAAAGTGCCTTTCTGATCGCTTGAATATTCTTCTCCTTAAAACCAAATTTATTTTCTTCCAACGCATATAATAGTTGCACTTGCTCAATTGGTGAAATTTTCAATGAGGATTCCATCCAATAACGATCCAAATTTCCCGAAAGATCCTCATTGCCATATTTTATTTTGTGAAAATAATTGTTTAGTTGTTTTCTGCCTACCTCTTGATCGATATGTTGAAAATACCAATTTACGGAGTTACCCAATGCGGTAGATAAATTTTGATTTTTGTTCCATTCTTGATAAGGATGAATCTGTCCATCCCACATTTGTTCACTATTATTCGCGGAAATAACATTTGATTCTAAGCCAAATAATGCGGAATAAATTTTATATGTGCTATCAGGAGAAACCCGCTGCCTGCTCATTTTTGAATTATAAATCTGATATTGTTTTTTCGATGCGTCATACAAAACAAAGCTGCCATTATAGCCATCAAAATAGGAACTTAAATCCTCGTATACTGTATTCTTCCCGTTAAAATCAAATACATCATCTGTACTAGCGATAACAGCAGTAAATGGAGTAAGCAATAACACAAAAACCCCTAGAACCGCACAGATGATTTTTCCTTTCCACTTCAATAACGGTGAATCTCTGTGAAAGTTAGCAATGTTTTGCACCCTCTGCTTTATTTGTTGTTTTGTTCCCCCTATTCCTGGGGCAAGCCGTCCGTACGAGCGTTCAGCACTTTTATCTGCAAAATGAATGATGGTATGCCCATATTCGATGTATTCCCTCTCGTCCAGCAGATTCAGAACACCAGCATCACAAGCAAGTTCCCGATCCTTTTGCATCCTTTTTAAGGCGAGCCATACAAATGGGTTAAACCAATAAATCGCTTGAACTAGCAGCATGACATAGTTAACGAAGACATCTTTACTTTTTTGGTGATACAACTCGTGTAAAAAAACGTATTTTAATTCAGCTAATGAAAATGTTTCTCGTGTCTTTTTTGGTAAAATGATATGTGGTTGTAAAATCCCCAGTGTGATCGGCGAAGTAACATTATCGGTTTCTGTTAACCTGATTTTTCTCTTCACTCCAACAACCTCTTTGCACGCTGCTAACATTTCATTTATTTTTCGATTTGGAATAGTAGTAGCTGATTTTTTTATTTGATGAATTTGATAGAGTGAGCAAATTGCCAAACCAATGAACATAGCTATTCCAATAACCCAAACCGTAATGAATGTATGATAGATAACATCCGGCGTTGACTTATTCACAGATACGGTAAAGTCATGCAATAGATCTGTATTTGAGGCAGCAGAATGATCTAATCTACTTATACTTTCACCTCTAAAAGTTGAGTATTTTCCAGTGGAGAGTAGGCTTTTAAGATATTGAGGTACCTCTCCAAGCCGGAAAATATTCCAAGGAAAAAAGGAAGTAACAAGGGACAATAAGAGAAAATACCAGATCTTATAATGTGTTCGAACTGACATATGTTTATACAATACTTTTTTCGTTATAAGAATGGCCAAAATCAAGAGGGATACCACTAGTGTACTTAACAAAAAACGGAGTATAAGGGTATCCATCATTTTTCCCCATCCTTCGTATCCCGCTTGGACAATATTTCCCTTAGTTCAGAAATATCCTCTTTTGACAACTGATCGTTTTCAATAAAATTTAATACCATGGAATTTAATGTGCCACCGAAAAACTTTTTAAGAAATGATTTACTTTTTTGTTCTACATACTCATGCTCTTGAACTAGTGATGTGTATACAAGTGCTCTTCCTTGTTTTGTTGTTTGCAAAGCTTTTTTCTTTACCAGTCTGGCAAGCATGGTTTGAATCGTATTCGGTTTCCAGTCAATTTCTTTTGATACCTTCTCCACTACTTCCGGCGTAGAAATCGGCTCATATTTCCAAACGACTTTCATCACTTCATATTCTGACTCTGATATTTGCGGAATTTCCTTCATGATGTCCCTCCCACTCTTACATCTGTAGTATTTATTATAGCAAGAAGGATCAATTTTTTAAAGCACATATCCATCTGTCAAGAGCGTGGCTATCACGGCTCATTAGAAAAGAAAAATATGAGGAATCAACCGTGAGCTTAGCTGTCACGGCTGATTGGTAAGGAACGGAAAAAACTATTAAATGAAAAATAAAGCGCCTACCCTCCAACTGGATATGTCGTAATCAATGCCCTTGGAAGTACTCATACAATTCATCTATGAACGATTTATTTAATTGAGTTGCTGAACTGCCAGCTTGATAATTTTCGACAAGTGATAGAAGAAGAAAATCATCATGATCCGTATCAAGAGCGAGTAGAAAGCTATTTTCATTCCCTTTTTTGCCTTGTTTCATTTTTAATTCCGCTGTACCCGTTTTGGCAGCTAACTGATGTTGTTGGTTGTACAGAGAATGGGCCGTTCCATTCGGATCACTTACCACCTCTGACAAATAGTTTTTTATTTTATTTGCTGTTGAACCAGTTATTGCCAATTTGGTTTTCCGTTCGCTTTTATTGTCCAGCAATTTGGGATAAACTATTTTTCCTTCGTTTTGAAAAACAGAATATATGGTTGCTTGTTGAATAGGAGAAATCGACAGTTCACCTTGTCCATAAGCGGTATCTGCCAGCAGGATTTCCGAACCAAATGTCGATTCATTAGAAATTTGCGCGGGACTCATGGCTATAGGTAAATCTAATTCCTCCCCAAAGATAAACTTATCTAAGCCATTTCTAAACGTTTTCTCTCCCATTTCCAAAGCTTCTTGCGCAAAATAAATATTATCGGAATAAATAAGCGCTTTACGCATATCTACATTTTGCACATTGGAAACACGGGTAACGGAATAACCTCCCCATGATTTGTTCTTTTGCCAACTTAAGCCATTTATTTTTCTAACCTTATTCGGATATGTCACTTTAGCATCCAGACCAATACTGGCAGTGATTGTTTTAAATGTCGATCCAGGTGCATAACCTGCAGCAAATCTTGAAATAAACGGCTTGTCTTTATCATTGGCGTATTTATCATATTCTTGTTGGGATACGCCCTGAACCATTTTATTTGGATCATAGGCAGGAGAACTGACCAGAGCATACAGACCTCCTTCTTTCGGATTCATTACGACGGTAGAACCGGCTTTTCCCTTTAGATGTTTAAACGCCTTCTTTTGGATATACCTATCTATTGTTAGCTGAACATCTTTCCCGTCTTCTTTTTCTACCTTTTGAATTTCCTTTTTTTCATTCCCTTGCTCATCGACAATAAGTATTTCTCCTCCGCTTTTACCGCGTAACTTCTTATCAAAAGCTTTTTCCAGTCCGGATTTTCCAATCATGTCCCCTTCAGCCAATGTTGGGTTTTTATCCAAGTCTTCCTTGGTTACTTTTCCTACATATCCAATTAAATTAGCCGCTGCTTCCTTCAAAGGATAATAGCGCTGCTTTGTATTTTGATAGGAAACTCCGGGCACTTTTTCTGCTTGGTCGGATTCAATTATTTTAAGAGGAATGAATAAATCATCCTTCACCCAGCTTTGATCTAATTTCTCATTTATCTCATCTATTGATATATCAAAAGTTTGACTAATTTCTTGCAGACGATTTTCTCTTTCATTGCCTTGAGATAAATCTTTCGGTACGATTCCAACCCATTTAAAATCTTGGTTTATTGCCAATCCATGGCCATGATGGTCTTTAATCTCCCCTCGTTCCGGTTTCCAATCATGAAAGGCCACTTTATCTTTACCTTCCATCCCAGGGAAGATTAACGATGGCTCCCATTTCACTAAATAATTACCATCCGTTTTAATAATTTTTGCATGATATTTCACATTCTTTATTGTTCCCAAAGGGGTTGTCAAGCTTAATTGATAAGAGAGCTCTTGTTCATGGTTGTTTATTTTTTCTAATTTAATTTTGGAAGCATGTATTTGATTAATATTGATTCCGTTAAATATGTCTTTATATTTGTCTATTACTTCATCCAAGGTATAATCCAATGCAGTATATGATTTTTCTTCAAGTACACCACCTAATTTATCATAGTTTTTGTTCTCCAATATTTGAATAAATATATCTGCCACTTCCTGAACTTGGTTGCTATCATTTTTATGTAATAATTGAAATAGGCCAAAGCCGCCTATCCCTGTTAAAACAATAATGGCTACAATAATAAAGGGGTTAATTCTCTTCTTTTTGTCTTCGATTCTGCTTCTCAAACGCTTCACCTCATTTTTCCTTTATCTCAATTATTACAAGTGTAGTATTTTGTGTTAACTACATGTGTAGTAATTGAGATAATTATAGCATATGTTTTTCAAATAGCAAATCAAACAATAAGGTTAAACCAAATCCATGAGAATTTCCCAGTACGCTTTACATACCCATTTTGTGAAAATTGTCGATAATTGCAAAACGATTAATAGAGGAATTTTGCTTACATTGTAGAAAACAATAGTATAAGGATAATCCGTTTAAAACCAAAACAACAACTTAGGAAGGTGAATCGTATGTTTAAGGAGATTCTCTTAAAGTGGATGCCACGCAATGACCAAAGTGCCTCGGAAAAAAAGCTGACTAGGGTGATGAAGCATTTAAAAATTGAAGATTATAATTTCAACTGGGATCGTACCAGCTGCGTCATTGAATTTCGTTTCCAGGGGAATTCCTACAGACTGGAACACACGCTGGAAAAAGCTAAAAAAAAGGGGATTCTTTTAAAGAACGGACTGGATTGTTTAACGGAATTGACAGATTCCCTTGAAGATCTATGCAGAATCAACAACAGAGGCACTAATAAATTTGAAACATGGATATCAGGCATGAGACAGTCAACCCCGGGGCAGGAGATACCTGAATTTGAAGAAGAATTTCAAATCAGATATAAGTCATCGGGGAAGAAGAACTATTCAGAGTATAACGATGAGGAATATTCACCGAGGAGGGATATGGATCAACGCTATCAAAACCGGATGAACCAGCGGTCTTCGCGTCAATTTGATCCTTTAATTTAATGAACGCACAAAAAGCTAATAAACAAAAATCCATTTTGAAAAAAGTTTGTTCAAAATGGATTTTTGTTTTTTGCAATGTTCATGGTGATATTTATGTTGTGCGATGAATAACTTAATAATTAGGTATGTAACGGATAAAGTAAATTTGTCACGCATTTTCACTTTATAGGGGTGATCGATGTTGTCAATGAATCCCACAGCAAAAAAGCTTTTGCAACTATACGAGCAAATTCTTCTAAAGCAATCCAGCGTATCCAATTACCCGACTCCTCATCAGCGGTTCAGTGCCAAAAACTTGATTGCTTTCATCGAACTTCAAAATAACGTGGAACCATTCATGCTGGATTATTTAAGAGCCAATGGATTAGTGCTAACTTATACCGATCATATACGCGAAGGATTACATAAAACCTGTATGAATCTGGGAATTGGTGCGAAACTCCGACCAGCTCCCATGAACCAATATCATGAAGCGATCAAACGGAAAAATTCCATATTAAATACTCGCCAAAGTGATACACCTGAAGTGATGGTAACACTGGATCTAAATACCCCGGAAGAATCAATAAAGGATTTTTTGTCCCGGGGTATGACAATTGCCAGAATTAATTGCGCCTATGGTACCTGGGAAGAATGGCAAAGGTTGGTACAATCTATTCGATGGATGGAAGAACAATTACAAGCAAATGGAACCACTATCCCCCCTTGCAAAATCTATATGGATTTGTCGGGTCCAAAAATAAGGGTTGGTAAAATACAACGAACCACATATCCTTTAAAAATAAAAGTGAATAAAGACCGCTATGGAGCTCCATTAAATGTTAAAACGGGAATTCTTGTAACACGAGAAGACTTTAAAGATTTAAAACAAAACGGGTTTGATTTTATTATTCCATTAATTGTAAAAGAAAATTCGCCATTATTTTTGGTGGGAGACACACTTCAATTCAGGGATGCCCGTATGAAAAAAAGAAAGTTCACTGTTTCAGGCATCCATCCCAATGGTTATATCGTTACCATCAGCAAAACCTGTTATATCGGGGAAGGAACTGCATTATGTCACGCACCTTCCCACAATGTTTATCATATAGGGAAACTGGCAAGCAGCCCTGTTGATATTTTCGTTAAAAACGGTGACCGATTAAAAATACATTTATCTAATTATATGGAGGGGCAAGCAGCCACTATTAACAACCCAGCTGAAATATCCATTACCCTTCCTGATGCATTTGCCAATGTCAAAGTCGGAGAAAGTATTTATATTGATGACGGGAAAATACATGGAATCATTGAACACGTAGATGTTAACTTTATTATCGCAAAAGTTATCTATCCTGATACGCCAAAAAAAATAAAAGAAGATAAAGGGATTAACTTACCGGAAACCGCAATGAAATTACCCGCTTTTACCAGCAAGGATATGTACGATTTGCAATTTATTCACAAGTATGCTGATCTTTTGGGGGCATCCTTTGTCCATACTGCAGATGATCTCGCTTATTTACGGCTGATGATCCCAAAAAATAAAATAGCCAACTTGACAATTGTAGCTAAAATTGAAACAAGAGATGCTGTGAATAACTTCTCAAAGATATTATTGGAAGGGTTACATTTCCCAAAGTTTGCGGTCATGATAGCCAGAGGGGATTTGGCTAATGAAGTCGGGTTTGAAAAGTTATCTATCATTCAACATGAAATGCTGGCAATGTGTCAGGCAGCTCATGTCCCCGTAATTCTAGCTACACAAGTATTAGATACACTTGCAAAAAAAGGTGTGCCAGCACGGTCGGAATTAGCGGACGTGATGTTTGGCAGTTCATTTGATTGCATTATGCTCAATAAAGGACCCTATGCCGGAAAAGCTGTTGATTTCTTAAAGGAAACACTTCAGTTAATCGTCAAAACCCATCGTTATAACTACAAGTTTGTTCGTCGATCAAAACGGAGAGAATAATAGTGAAAACGCATCAGGAGGAGCGTAGTGTAATAAGCCTGCACTCCCCTGCTGAATTTTTCGGAAAGGATTATCCTTACTATATTGATGCAGTTATCCTGCTGTATTAACGCAACGCGTGGTAAAAATATTATATTTACAAAATCAGTCACATCAGTCATACTTATCGTATAATTAGAAGTGTATGTAGAGTCAGGAGGATACAAATGCATAATATAAAGCATATTTTAGAAGCAAAGGACTATGTAACAAGTAAGACAGAAATCGTACCTACAATTGGAATTATCCTAGGTTCCGGTTTAGGCGCGCTAGCCGATGAAATAACAGATGCAGTCAGAATCCCTTATAACGAGATACCTCATTTTGCTCAATCCAATGCGATCGGCCATGCAAATGAATTAGTTATTGGGAACTTGAACGGAAAGAATATTGTAGCCATGAAAGGCAGATTCCATTATTACGAAGGCGTGTCATTGGACCAGGTTACATTCCCGGTTAGATTAATGAAAGCACTCGGTGTCGAAAAATTAATGATCACCAATGCATGTGGTGCCGTAAACACCTCATTTGAACCTGGGGATTTAATGGTAATTACTGATCACTTAAATCTTGTTGCAAACAATCCGTTAATTGGACCAAATAACGATGAACTGGGTCCACGTTTCCCCGATCTTTCCGAGGTTTACAACAAGGAATTGCGTAATATTGTATTAGAAGTAGCGGAAGAACAAGGAACAAAAATGCAGCAAGGTGTATACGCATGGTGGACTGGCCCCGCCTATGAAACCCCAGCAGAGGTCCGTATGATTCGTACTTTAGGCGCAGATGCCGTTGGGATGTCAACTGTACCAGAGGCACTTGTAGCTGCACATGGAAACATGAAAGTAGTTGGTATTTCCTGTCTAACCAATATGGCATGCGGGATTTTGGATCAACCGCTTAGCCATGATGAAGTAATAGAAGTAGCAGCTTTAGTCAGAGAAAAGTTTTTGAATTTGGTAAAAGCATCCATTGCAAGAATGTAAGGATAAAATTGTTCAAAGCTAGACACTGATGCGCAACGGACAAGTACCCGTTGCGCAAATAAACCATTATTCAACACCATCATTGTACAGTTCAAAAACACCTTTTTTCATCCATAGATTGTTTTTAAATTCTTTCAACAACTACTCCACACAGTATCAGCGGTTTTGTACTTTTTTACGGCGATTTTTGAACATTATACGGCGTTTTTGAGTTATCATTCGGCGATTTCATCCTATTTTACGGCGATTTTCACACTTTTATCGGCGATTCCCAAATTGGCGGGTTAGGAAAATACTAATGAATATCTTGCTTCTTGAAGTTGCCGCCCTTCACTTCAGCCACATCATATACAGTAACAAAGGCGTATCTGTCAATTTTATAAATAATTTCCTTCATTTTACTGTCTTCTAAACGGTTAATGACACAAGTAATTTCTTTGAATCGTTCATTTGAATAACCGCCTTTAACCAAATTATATGTTGCACTACGGCCCAAGCGATCACGTATAGTTTCTACCATTGCTTCGGGTTTAGTTGTAATTATTTTATAGGTTTTGGAACCACTTAAACCTTCTTCAACGGTATGAATCACCTTAGATGCAATAAAATAAGCAATTCCTGATAAGAAAGCTCCGCGAAGACCGAAGACTGTGGAAACAATAATAAAAACAAACAAATTTAAGAATAAAATGAGATCACTGGTTCCAAAAGGCAATTTGCGGGAAAGTAATACCGCCAACATATCAATTCCATCCAAAGCACCGCCATTTCGTAATGCCAATCCCATACCAAAACCAATGACAATACCACCAATAACGGTTACCAACAATGTATCTCCTTGAATAATGGTTGGTATATGATGCATAATGCTCGTCCCAAATCCGAGCGATGCAATACCGATAACAGAATAGATAGCAAAACTTCTCCCGATTTGTTTATATCCCAAAAATATAAAGGGGATATTTAATACTGCAATTAGTATTCCAAGCGGTATTCCCGTTAATTGTGACCCAACGATACTCAGGCCTGTCACACCACCGTCTGATACACTGTTTGGAATTAATATCGACTCTAATCCATATGCTGCTATGAATGCACCAATAATAACTATAATTGCCTGTGATACCTGTTTTACTCTGCTGTTTCCTTTTTGTTCTGTTTCTGTACTCATTTTTTTCCTCTTTCCACACTGTTTTTCTTTTTGCTAACACGTGTTCATTCGCTTATGTAGTTCATATTATTAACATCCCCAATTTACTTCATTTTAATTTTTTGATCCCCTCTCTATATATATGTACAGTTTGCTATATTTAAAAAACGCCGCTAACATTATACACCTATCATTCCGCAAAAATAAAATAGAAAGGAAATAAGATTAACGAACTAATTCGGGTAATTAGAAACCGCCCAATGACCTGGAGCATTGAGCGGCAAATGTGTAATTTATTATTCTTTATTCTTTTACAGCATGGATATAATGAACCGTTTCATATGCGGATAAGTAATCTTTCCGGTTACGAAAGAATTGTTCATTTATCTTAGCCGGCGATAAATGCTCATAAATTAGCAAACCCGCATTTTCCAACATTGCTTCGATTTCATTGTAAGTGAAACACGACTTCATTGGTTCGCCACTTGCTGCAGCCATTTTGACCATGTTTTCAACTCGATTGGATAATCCCTTTTTTTTAAAGAGTTCTTCATCCGCATAATCAAAAACGATCGAACTTCCTGCTGGTATTTGGTTAAACAAACGATTGATCAAAATTGAATTTTCCTCTTTCGTTAAATAATACGAAACACCCAATAAACTAAAGAAGGATTTTTTGTTTTTAAAGCCTTGATCCGTTAGACTTTGATAAGAAAACGCCTGGGTGAAGTCCATGGGAATAAAATGGAGGTTACTTGGTATTTCAAAACCCACATTATCAAGTCTTTTCTTTTTAAATTCTTGTGTAGCTGCATAATCAATTTCAAATATTTCTATGCTGCTTTCCAATTCCGGGTGACGGAAACAAAACGTATCTAACCCGGCTCCAAGTATGACATACTGTTTTACCCCTAAGCTAATTTCATGAAGTAATACTTTTTCGCAATATGCAGCACGTGCCAAGGCTATTGGAGAAAGCTGGACTTGCGTAATCCATTTTAAAATTTCTTCCGGGTTATTTTTAAACCTTTCCGCTATATCTTTGTTGAAAAACTGTATGCCTTGCATCATGTTCTCGCTGATATCATGAAACTCTTGTTCAGAAATTAAATCTTTTGCAATAAAATCATCGAAAATTTTTGGTGTGTCATACTTACTGTGATATGCTCGGCCAAAAGCCGATATTAAGGAAGTTAAACTTGACTCATTCTGCTTCATACAATTACCCTCCGCATAATCAAAAATAAGATTCCCCTGGCCAGGAGAATCTTATTATACACAAGAGTGTTTAAATTGTAAATTATAGCACAATTAAATTATTTCGTCAACCAATAAGGTCTTGAAATCTCAGCATTCTCGGTTATCTTACACATGCATGAAAGTTAATTATACTCCGTTATAACTTGTATTAGGGCTTTCAACATCTTTTCCTATCTTTATAATCAGTGAGTTTAAATTTCAGTACAAACTCTTGCTGCCCTCAGGTACTTTGAACGGATTTTCTTTATTTATCCGGTCGTAAAACATAATTCCATTTAGATGGTCTATTTCATGTTGAATCACAATGGAAGGGTATCCGCTAAGTTTCAATACTATTTCTTCCCCTGATAGGTTAAACCCTTTTACTTTAACCCGTTCATATCTTGGAACAAACCCTTGTATATTCCGGTCAACAGAAAGACATCCTTCGCTTTGCGGCAAATAAATCATGGATACAGAATGACTGATTATTTTCGGATTGATAAGGGTATATTCGTGTTCTCTACCTTTTTCGTCTGTTAAATATGCTGCAAACATACGCTTGTTCAAACCAATCTGATTTGCTGATAAACCTACACCTGCACGTAATTTATATTTTTTGGCAAGATTCGGGTCCTGGCTACTTTTCAAGAAGTTCATCATGCAAATTAGTGTTTCCCGATCTTCTTTGGAGGGTGGCACTTTTACTTCTTGTGTGGCTTGATGCAGAATAAGGTTTCCTTCTCTAACAATATCCTTCATCTTAATTAAATAATCCGTATTAAATTTATCCATAATGAAACAACTCATCCACCTTTACTTTTAATACTTGTGATAATTTAGCGGGAGATACTTATCCTGGATACATGAGGGGCGGAAAAGCAAGCCAACAAAAAATTCAACAGTTATCCTTTATAAGCCTATAATATTACGCCAGCGAAGTTTCCCTGCAACACTTGTTTCTCCTTCTGATTTGTGCACAAGAAAGATGCCACAATCGATGTCCGATTATTATCTTGCTTTTCCAGCTCCTCGATCGTTACTTCACATGTTATTGTGTCCCCTGTGAAAACTGGTCTCAAAAACTCAAAATTCATTGTACGAGCCAGTACATTGTTATCTCCGCCAATTTTTGTTGGTAATGTGGCGGTCAACAACCCTTGAATAACAAATCTTCCCTGTTCATCAGGGTTGGTATGGTGATTACCCTCATCCCGGGATACTTTTGTAAACAATTCAACATCATCTTTTGTGAATGTCCGTTCAAACCTGATGTTATCTCCAACTTTTAAATTCAACCTGCACTCCTCCTCGGAATGAAAAAACATATTAGCGTTGTCAAATTTGAAATCTAAACTATTGAACTACTTTCTATACGTGAAAATCTTCAGGTTCATAGCCTATTTCTCCTTTAAAAAACGAGTAACCGTAAATAACAATGTGGCCACTGATTCATATATCCTCAGCAGCCTGTTTTCTTGTTAAATTGATATTTCCTGGCTGCATACTATTATTATATTTTCGAACCCATTTGTGCTGAAACCACTTCTCCAATATGGTTGATAACTGTAGGGTCCTCCAGTCCTGTCACATCACTGGTGACATTCCCGCTTGTCAGAACTTCTTTTAGGAGTCGCCGCATAATCTTTCCGCTGACTGTTTTGGGCATAGCCTTAACAAAGAAGATCTGTTGAGGGCGGGCGAACTGACCAATTCCACCTACGATACTTTCTTCAATTTGTTTTTTCAAATCATTATTGGCCGTGAATCCATTTGCCAGGGTTGCAAAAACGACAGGAACTTCACCCTTGATTTCATCCGGGGCGCCGATAACCGCTACTTCAGAAATGGCGGCACATTCCAGTACGGCATTCTCCAATTCCATGGTGCTTAAACGATGACCCGAGACATTGAATGCATCATCAGAACGTCCCACTACCCAAAAATACCCATCTTCATCCTCTAAAGCATGATCACTAGCATAATAGCTTCCTTCCACCTGGCTGTAATATTTTTGATAATATCTCTCAGGTTCTTTCCATAGTGTTCGGCACAGCATCGGGAATGGTTTTCGGATAACCAGGTTCCCTAACGTACCCTTGGGAACGGGGTTTCCATCATCATCAACAATGCCCACATCCGCACCCAAAAATTGAACACCTGCTGAGCCTGGCTTCATAGGTGTGAGCCAAGCAGCACCAGCCAAAGGACATCCTGCCGTCTCCGTTTGTCCCCATGTATTATTGACACAAATATTACCTCCACCCAATACATCTTTCGTCCAAAGCCATGTTTCCGGATCAAACGGTTCTCCAACCAACGAAACAACATCAAGACAAGAAAGATCATACCGCTGAAGCGACTTTTCTCCGAGACTTCGAAGCATACGTAATGCAGTTGGAGCGGTAAATAACTTGTTCACCCGATATTTTTCGATGATTTGATAAAAGCGATCCTGCTCTGGATAATTGAGGGCGCCTTCATAAACAACCGTCGTAACTCCGTTTGCCAAGGAGCCAACAACTCCCCAGATGTGCATCGTAAGCCAACCTACATCAGCTGTACACCAAAAAACGTCATCCGGATGATGATCCATATGATATTTGGCATATACATAATTTTGAACGACAAAAGCCATACCAGCATGGACAACCCCTTTAGGTTTACCTGTTGTCCCACTTGTATAGAAAACAATACCTGGCTCATTTGCCTCAATGGGAACAGGCTCAAAATGAATAGCTGCCTTTTGCCGTTCCTCATGCCACCAAACATCTCTTCCTTTTTCCATAGACGGTTTCGTGCCTAGACGATCTACAACAATAACCGCTTCTACACTGGAAATATCATCAATGACATGATCAACCTTTTCCTTAAGTGGAATTACTTTACCACGCCGTAAACTTGCATCAGCGGTAACAACCACTTTCGGCTCATAACTGGACAGTCGATCCTTTAAGGATTGTTCGGAAAAACCGGAGAAGATTGTACTATAAACGGCCCCTAATCGAAAACAAGCAAGAATAGCAATAAACGATTCCGCAAGATTTGGGAGATAAATAGCAACAGGATCGCCCTTCTTCACTCCCAAAGACTGAAGAATGTTGGAAAAACGATTTACTTCCATAAGTAGCATTTGATAAGTGTAAAAACTTGTTTCTCCATCTTCTCCTTCCCAAATTAACGCGGTTCTATTACCTGCCCCGTTTGCGATATGCCGATCTAATAAGTTGTAGCAAGGATTACTGATGCCCCCTTGAAAAAACTCAAAGTCTGGCAAACTCCCACTAATCGTTTTTTTCCATGGTTTTAACCAGTGTAGTTCTTGGGCAACGTTATTCCAAAATGCCTCAGGATCTTCCTGCGATCTTTTTAGTAATGCTTGGAACGCTTCACTGCTACCAATTTCAGTTAACTCCTGCCTCGCCTTATCTGGATAGACAATCTCACTACCATTGATAATGTCATGAATCCCTCCAACATCTGTACGCAAATGCATCTCCTCCTTAATGAAATGTTTTTCCCTGTTTACAATCCATTTTGAAACCGTTAACACTTTAACTGTGCCCAAATCGCCTGAATAATGGATTTATTTAAATCATATATATTTCTGAATAGCTTGTCAATACAGGCATTTGGTGACAATGTATATATACTATTAAATTATGCTTCAGGCATTTTAAACATTGGTAATCTGCTGTTTTCCATAACCACGTTTTCGTACTTATTATTCGTTCTATTCGGCTGCGTTTGCTCGCTCCATAATTTCCTGGACTATCGCGTTTTTGGCATCTGCATAGTGTTGCACATGTCGCCACTCGTGCTGAGCCAGAGTGCACTTAACACGCGCGTATTTGCTCCGATCAGCATCGTTGGTACGTAGCCAATCACGAAAGCGTAACATTCGGCCGGCTTCGGATGCCCCTTTGCTGAACACGTGTAGATTGATGTCTGTATCAGGCCCCTTGAACATACGGTGCTCAAACCATTCGGGTTCCCTAATACGTAGTGTGTAGCCAGCCCTTTCAAAGTCCGGGACATAGGCCATCTCATCGGCAGCATCCGCTACAATCAGTAGAATATCAATGATTGGCTTGGCACATAATCCCGGCACTGAAGTTGACCCAACATGCTCTACTTGCAGTGCCTTGTCACCAAGTACGGAGTGAATCCGAGTTGCCTCCCGATCAAATAGCCCTGGCCAGCGCGGATCATACTTTATTAGAGTGATAGGTGCATTGTGAGGTTTACGCTCTCCAACCGTGACCTTCTGAAGATCTTCATCACTTTTAGGTATTGGATTTGAACCATTTTGCATCGGCAATTATCCTACCTCCATCAATTTTTAATTAAAAAGATGTTTAATAAACCAATTGTATATCAGCATTGGAATAGGATTCAACAGGCGAATATAACTTAACTTTTTGCTTTTTTTAATATTGATATAGTCAAACATTGATGTCATCTCAAAAAAGGCAAATTAGCTATTTTTATAAATTTCATTTGAACTATTAGCTAATACCATGTATAGTATAAGTTAATTAGCTAATAAAAGGATGTGTCGAAAATGAGAGTGCCTTCAACTAAAATCCAAAATAACTTCGGAAAATACTTGAAGTACGTGGAAGCTAACGAAGAAATCATTGTAACGAAAAGCGGAAAAGATGCTGCAACAATTGTGCCTTGTCATGACACAGATTCGATCAGGGAAGAACAACCAGAATATCAATCTTCAAGCGGTTGGATGACTTATGAAGAATTTCTGGAATTAACGGAGAAATCGGAACAACGGTTTGAATTAATTGATGGTGTTATCTACAACCTTACCTCTCCTACTTACAAGCATCAACATGTAGTTAGCGAACTTCATGGTACATTTTATAATTGGTTTAAAGGGAAAACGTGTGTACCGCTTACATCCCCGTTTGATGTGACTTTCTTTAAGGAGGAAAACAACATCTGTGTGGTCCAACCGGATATTGTGGTCATTTGCGACAAGGATAATTTGAATGAGAAAGACAAATATAAAGGGACGCCAACCCTGGTGGTCGAAGTATTATCGCCTTCCACGAGAAGTAAAGATATGCTGAAGAAGCTTGAGTTATATAAACAATGTAATGTCAAAGAATACTGGATTGTTGACCCTATTAATGAACATATTTTGATTTACGCTCTGGAGAATAATGAAATTGTAAATAACAAAACGTACTCAAAAATTGCCCACCAAGCGGTTCATTCCGATTTATTTGAAGGATTGGAAGCAGACTTGCAGGATGTATTCGCTTGATCAATTGCTCTTTTTCCCTGGAAATTAAAAACCCTCCTCGGATAACCATATCCAAAGAGGGTAAAACGGCGTAATTTTTATAAATTAACGATTCATCTTTTTCAAAACGGTCCTAATAGAATGAAGTGTTTTTAAAGTATCATTTATCCCATCAAACTTTGGGTTTCTTCCATAGTCCAAGTACGAGACCGGATATGACGGATCCGATGAGAAGCGCCAGCAGGAAGTACAGGGCAGGCATCAAACCGGTTAGTCCAATAACGAAAACACCACCATGGGGAGCTGGTACCGAAATCGCCCAAAGTTGTGTCAAACCACCTGCAATCGCCGCACCAATTACCGATGAACCAATCACGCGAACCGGGTCGGCTGCTGCAAATGGAATCGCACCTTCCGTAATGAAGGTCAATCCCATGATATAGTTGGTCAGACCTGATTGCCGCTCTTCTTCCGTAAATTTATTTTTAAAGAAGGTACTTGCTAAAGCAATCGCAATCGGAGGAACCATCCCGCCGATCATCACTGCGGCCATCAAACTGCCGTCTCCGGTATCGGAAAACAAGCCAATCGAAAAAGTATAAGCTGCCTTGTTGAACGGTCCCCCCATATCAATCGCCATCATACCGCCAAGCAGCGCACCTACCAGCACTGCATTTCCAGTACCAAGATTCTCAAGGAAGGTCATCATTGCCGTGTTAATCATCGAAAATACCGGGCCAATAACAAAATACATGGATAATCCAATTAAAAGTAGTCCCGCTATAGGATAGAGCAAAATGGATTTCAAACCATTTAGTGACTTTGGTATGTTACGGAACAACCATTTTACAAAAACAACAAGATAACCAGCTAGAAAACCACCAACCAGTCCGCCCAGAAAACCGGCATCACTATTAACTGCCATCAAGCCGGCAACCAGACCAGGCATCAAACCGGGTCTATCCGCAATACTCATGGCAATGAAACCAGCGAGAATCGGGATCAGGAAATTGAACGCATTTTCACCGACCGTATTGAAGAACACAAAAAGCTCGGAATCTTCCCCCAGAAAACCTTCAAACAAGAAGGAAATGGCCATCAGAATACCGCCGCCTACAACAAAGGGGAGCATGAAGGAAACACCGTTCATTAAATCTTTATAAATTTTTCTCCAGACAGATTTGGATTGTTTTGCTCCGTTGTCCTCATCACCCGTTGCCTCTTCTGCATGAAAAATGGGTGCATCCTGATTGACTGCTTTGGTAATTAATTCCTCGGCTTTATTAATCCCATCACTGACCGGCCTCTCCAGTACAGGTTTTCGATCAAACCGAGCCATTTCCACATTCTTGTCAGCGGCAATGATGACTCCAACCGCTTTCTTAATTTCTTCACTTGTCAGGGCGTTTTTAGTACCATCCGATCCATTCGTCTCAACACGAATAGCAACATCCATTTTATCGGCTTGTTTCTTTAGTGAGTCTTCCGCCATATAAGTATGGGCAATTCCTGTTGGACATGCAGTGACGGCCACAACAAATGGCTTTTCGGTTTCCTCTTTTCCATTTTCCTCCTGGTTTTCCTCGGATTCACGTTCTGATTCTTCCCGTTGAAATAGAGCATGCACCTCATCCGGTGTAGCTGCCTGCTTTAATTGTTCCACAAAATCTTTATCAATCAGCATTCTGGAAAGTGCAGCCAACGTTTGTAAATGCGTATCATTCGCGCCATCCGGTACCGCTATCATAAAAAATAAATAGGATGGCTGTCCGTCAAGTGCTTCATAATCAACTCCACTCGTGCTTTTCGCAAATAGCACAGTTGGTTCGGTGACCGCATCTGTCTTTGCATGCGGCATGGCGATCCCATCACCCAAACCGGTGGATGTTTGTGCCTCACGTTTTAAAATTTCTTCCTTGAATGTCCCGGCATCATTTACGACTTGTTTCGCCTCAAGACGGGACACCATTTCATCGATTGCAGATGACTTGTCCTGAGCCTTCAAATCCATGATCATGATATCTTTTCTCAGTAAATCAATGATTCTCATGGTTTTCATCCTTTCTTTTTTCAACCTATGGAATTCGGGTGATGGTTATTTCTTTTCGTAATGCTTGAATATCCTCACCTGTTGCCAAATCAGCAGAAAAAGCTGTGGCACTACCTGCTGCCAGGCCCATACGGAATGCCTCCAGCGCATGTTGCGTTTCGTTATACTTCCCGGTAAATCCAGCAATCATGGAGTCTCCCGCGCCCACTGAATTTTTGACCTCACCTTTGGGACTATAACCTTGAAAGATACCCTCTTTTGTAAACAACAACGCTCCATCGCCAGCCATGGACACAATTACATGTTTAGCTCCCAGATCCAGTAACTTTTTTCCATAGTGCATGACCTCATCCCGGCTACGAAGTGTTACATCAAATAACTCGCCTAGTTCCTCCAGATTTGGTTTTACCAAAAGTGGTTCATAAGCCAATACAGATTTCAAGGAATCCCCTGTTGTATCAATAACAAATGCCCCTCCTGAATGGTCAATTTGTTTCACCATTTTTTCATAAAAATCCCCTGGCAAAGATGGCGGAGCACTACCGGATAAAATAACCGTATCTTTTTCTGTTACCTTTTTAAGCTGTTGGAGTAATTTTTCTCTTTCTTGCGGTAGTATATCCGGGCCAAGACTGTTGATTTCCGTTTCTTTATCCGATTTAAGCTTAATGTTGATCCTCGTTTCACCTTTAATAGGAATGAAATCTGTGCTGATTGCCTGTTGCTGTAGTTGTTCCGCTATAAATTCCCCGGTAAATCCACCGAGAAATCCTAATGCTGTATTTTTATATTGAAGTCTATCAAGCACCCGGGAAACATTGATCCCTTTTCCACCAGGGAACTTTGCCTCATCATCCATTTTATTCAAATCGCCAAGCTTCAGCTGATCAACTTGAATCACATAATCAATGGAAGGGTTCAGCGTTATGGTATAAATCATTTTCCTTCTGCCTCCAAAATCGTTGCTTTTTCTTTATAGTATTGCAGATTGTCAGGTATTTTATCTGTTACAATGGACACTTCCTCCATTTCACATACTTTTGCAAAACTGACTTTATTCCATTTGGATTGATCCGCCAGAAGATACGTGACAGCAGCTTGTTTATGCGCCCGTTGCTTTAACGCTGCTTCCTCAGGGTCAGGAGTGGTGCAGCCGAATTCCGGGTCAATTCCATTCATACCCAAAAACACTTGATTAAAGCGATAGTTTTTTAATTCATTCAAGCTAACTGAACCAATAATAGCCTTTGTTGAATGCTTGATCTTTCCCCCAATTAGAAAAGTCTCTATTTGTTGATCTGCAAGGAGGGAAGCATGCTGAATACCATTTGTCACAACTGTAATAGACTTCCCTTTTAAATGGGGAATCATGGCAAGTGTTGTGGTACCGGCATCAATAAAGATGACATCGTTACCTTGAATAAGCGATGCAGCTTTTTTTCCAATCGCACTTTTCCCCTGAATGTTTTTGAATGATTTTTCAGAAGTAGATAATTCCTCATCTAACTGATAAATTCGTTTGGCTCCTCCATGGATGCGTTTCAGCTCCCCGGCATCTTCCAACTGTCCAAGATCCCTTCTGATTGTTGACTCGGAACATTCAAGTTGGTTCATTAAATCCTGTGATTTCACGATCCCGTCCCGCTTTAACACTTGTAAAATAAATGCATGCCGTTCTTCTGTTAACATCGCATCAACCCTCCAATAACATTATAATAACATCAAAAACAGTCATAATCAATCAAAAAGGCAACCGCTTTCTTGAAAATGTAGTAATCGTTCTCTTAATCACCGTTTCTCCAATCCGTAATAATGTGAAGCCTAATTCCATTGGTGCTCCCACGTCTGCCTTGTAAGGTTTAGAAAAATACGCCATAATCCCATATTTTGTGATAAATGAAAGGAATCCATTTTGAAAATAACATTGATCAAAATGGATTCCTTTTCATTAGGTAGATGATTGAACTTAACAATCAGCCAGTTCCCGTCACCATATAAATATTTTTTAAACCCGCAGTGAGCCACGGAAGCCTCTGGCACTATAGTAAGAGGATGCACCGTTGTGATACACGAAGACATGCCCAAAGCGATAATCACAAAATAGGGCACCACCGAGTTCTCTAATATCAGCTGGTGTTTGCACCCAACTCGATGTTTTCATATCGAAGTTTTCAAGTTTCTGCAACGCTCGATATTGTTCTACGGTTAAAAGTTCGATGCCCATGGCAGTTGCCATATCGATAGCATTATTTTCCGGTTTATGTTTTTTTCTTGACTCTTGTCCTTCACGGTCATAACAAACACTTCTGCGACCTTTAGGGCTTTCGGCTGAACAATCATAAAAAATGTATTCGCTCTTCCCTTTATCATAACCAATAACATCTGGTTCTCCGCCAGTTCTTTCCATTTCGTTGAGTGACCACAGTTTTTCCGTATTCACTTCAAGCTTTTTTTGGATTTTAGCCCATTCAAGACCTTCGTGACGGTGCATATTTTTTTCAAAACGGGCTTTCAACACACTGAGTAAATCTCCACATTGTTCCTGTGACAACTCCCTTTTGTTGCTGATTCCTTTTGTCATTTTGGTTTCTCCTTATCGTTTTTACCCATAGTGGTTTAAATACTTGCTTGAATTCAGTTTACATTAAATGAAGCGATTAATGAAAGGCCCAACATCGAACCACTTGAAAACCAAAACGAAAATTGGTGATCATGAGATGTACTTTCTTGGTAGATAGGAAGCAGGCTGGGCTTTGAATCGTCTGTCAGACGCACTCTCTCGGCAGATAGGAAGCAAAACAAACGTACATTGAATCGACCGTGAGGCACACTCTCTCAGCGGATGGAAAGCAAATCGCACTGTGAATCAACCGTGAGGCGCACTCTCTCAGCATTTTCCTGGCATGAACACATTGAAGCCAGGATTTTTTATACTTATCCATCAAAAAAACAGAACATATTCACCCGGTCCTATACATGCGAGTCCACTTGCAATTGCAATAAGGTGTAGATTATATTCGTAACCACCCTTTTGCAGATATCCATTTTTACCATGCACTTTAATGATGGCAACCAGCATAGTGATCACCACTAATACAGCCCCAAGCCTAATCCATAACCCAGTGGCAATTAAAAGTCCGGACACTATTTCAGCCGAAGCTACAACAAGTGCGTTCAACATGGGGGGTTTCACATTCATGGATGCCAGGGTTTCAGAAAATTTCTTTAGGCCTGTACCCTTAAACCACCCGAACATCTTTTGTGCACCATGAGCGGCGAAGGTTAATCCCATCACCAGACGAATAATCAAGAGTCCAAGGCTCATCATACTGCTCATCATCTATCCCTCCTCCTGTTTAAGCTTCCAAAACATTATCAATAACTTTTGTGATTAGTCTTTGGAGTTCATTCATTTCTTCTTTAGTCATATTGGCAGCAATCGTTTCACGTATTTTCTGTTGAACTGGCAGGACTGAATGAGCAAGCCGTTTGCCTTCATCCGTTAAATGGATCCTAAAGGTACGTTTATCAGAAGGGTGCTCGACCTTTTTGATGTACCCTTTTCCTTCCAGGCTATTGATCATACGTGCGATACTGGCCTTGTCCTTTTTGAGTTCTGATACGAGTTCATGAGATGAAATTCCATCTTTCTTCCAAAGCATCATCATTATAAAATTTTGCTCCGGTGCGAGGTTGAAAGGCTTTAAATGTTTCCTTACATAATTTGCAATCGTTAAATCTGCATGGTGAATTAAAGCACCCATATGATTATTCGCGTTCAAAGGGCATCCATCCTCCCAAAATGTTGTTGACTAGACAACGTTGATGCAACAACAATACATCGATTCATTATCTTTGTCAACAAAATAGCTGGTTTGGTTTGGAGAAACACGTAAATTTATTGAATCAGCAGACGAAATGCAGTATCTCTTATTCCTCTTTTGTACCATGATCATCTGTATGCCCCTCTGATCCGCTGAATGAATCTGATCCATCTCCTTGATCTCCATCATGAAATGGCGGCAAAACATCTGTGATTTCTTCTTCATTGTTTGCATATTGAACTGGTTTATCCTTTTTTTCATCTTTAATCACGATGGCGGTTAACAGGACGCAAATGCCGATACAAATGATTGTAATGATTATCAGAGCAAGGATATCCTTTGATACCGTTGTTCCGCCGAGCAAAAGATCAAAACTGCCGTCAACGGAATATTTCATGGGCATGACTTTCCCCAAGTGATAGTAAAAATCCGGTAACGCCACGCGCGGTATGGATCCACCAGCTAACATGGTTTGTATAATAAGAATCGTGATGTTAAAAAACAACCCGTACAAACCGAAAAGGATGACAAAAATTTGAGTTAAAGCGATAAAAGCTAACATCACAAGAAATTGGAATCCCCAAATGGCAAAAAAGCCTTTCACCATCGGCACTTGAAATAAAACCAACAGTTCACTTGCGATAAAGGAGCAAATGATGGCAATCACAACGTTAATTCCATTTCTTACAGCAAACTTCTGCCATTTGTTAGCCACATCGCCAATCATTCTCGACGCATTAAATAAGTTCAATTGCAGAATCATTGCCGCGATAAAGCCCGCCAGCCCCAACATAAACGGTGCCATGAGATTGCCCATGTTCTCTTCTTGATGGATTTTATGAACATCGGGAATAACCCTTTGTGATGCCTGGTGGACAAGTTTTTGTATTTGTCCTTGTGGAATATTTGGTTTTCCCATGATCCTTTCCAAAGCATGGGTGGCAAACTGTTGGTCAATCTTCGCTGTCACTGTTGCAGCTGTTTGTGTCACCGTATTTCCGATCAGCAAGGGATTTGATTCATTAACAAAGAAATCAATTTGTGCCTTGTCTTGAAGATTTCCAACACGTTGGGTAAAGTTTTCCGGAACACGAACAATCATCTGAATAGTACGTCGCTCTAATTTCTCCCTTGCTTGAGGTAAAGAGTGTTCAACTTTAGTACGAAAAGGGAGTTGCTTTGCAAGGGCATTGGTTAAAGCAGGACCTATTTCCGTATCTTCATTAATGATCGCTACCTTCAGATGTGAGGTATTATTCGGGATACTCCCAAAGCCGGTTTGCCAACAAATAATAAACAAAAACTGATAAAATATGGCGATACATATTCCGAAAATGGCAAGTCTGTGTGTAAGTATATGTGTAATGGCATTCTTCAAAATCGCAACCCCCTTCACCTTGAAAGTTGTCCATTCACCATTTACATGCATTACTGGAATCCTCTTTAAATTGTGCTAATGACAGGTTTTTATTCCATAGTTTAACCTGCCCTGGGGAGGATAGTTCGGCAAGCCAACGAGCTTTTTCAAAGGAAGGCCGACTAAAAACGGGCTTTGCGCCAACGTCGGCATACCCCTTTTGCAGGGGCATGTCATTTCTACCGGACTTTTTGAACATCCTCTATCAGTATCACCTTTTGTTTTTTGTAAATAATAAGCTTGTTAAGCAATAAATGAAGGAGGATTTGTATGCAACAACAAGATCAACAAAGCACAAAAAATTCCAGTACGAAACCAGGATTTGCCGGAACCGATGCCAAAAAAGTCAAGCAAGAAATTCAGAAAGATATAAGCGAAGGACAAGGTGCAATGACTTCCCGTGAGGCAAGCGCAATGCGTGATTAAAATTTTGCGCCCGCTTGTTTAAGTACATTCGTTCACAAAAAAGAGGCTGTCCCGATTGGTTATGACTTTTTAACCTTGGAACAGCCTCTTCCTTCTTAAAGTATATGTTCTAATTAAAATTCGTTTTGTTCACTTGATTCAGCGGGGTAGAAAGACCCCCCCACTGAATGAAGTTTCACTTTATTCATCCCTCTTTTCTGTTTCCCACCATAATGAATCTTTTGGGTTTTCAACAGCTTCTTTATACTCGGACTTGGAGGCCACTGTTGGGTAGGAACCTTTTAGAGATTTTCCTGTTGTGCTACTGAACAGGAATGAAATCACCAAAAACCCGATAATACTGAAGATTGTCAGGTAAAAACCAGGGGCTAAGTTGTTCCCGGTTTGGTGGACCAGCCATGTTGAAACCAATGGGGTAGTCCCGCCAAATATGGAAACAGAGACATTAAAGGTCACAGCCAATGTTCGATATCGTATATCTGTGTAAAACATTGTTGGCAACGATCCAGGCATGGTACCTTCATAAGTTGAAAGCAGAACACCCAAAATGAGAATGCCTAAAGAAACAAATATTAAACCATTCAAGTTTAATAAATAAAAAGCGAAAATGGATAACAGGGTTAATCCGCCTAAACCAATTAAGAAAACAGTCTTGTTTCCAATGTTATCACTGAGCCTTCCAAACATGAAAGCAAGTGGTACCATGATAATCATTGTAACCGTAATCAATACGGTTCCTACTGTGCTGGATAATCCAATAATTTCATCCAAATAAGAAGGCATGTATGATAGTAACATGTAGTTTGTCACACTAAAGAATGCGACAGCCACGAAACAAACCAGAACATCTCTTTTGTGGTTTTTCAAAATAGACAGGAAGCTTTCCTCCTCGATGTCATCATCGGAGAGTTCATTTTCAAAAATCGGCGTTTCCCCTAAACTCCTTCTTAGGTAAAAGCCAACCAACCCTAGAGGTAAGCCGAGTAAAAACGGTATTCTCCACCCCCATGAGGCCATCTGTTGATCAGATAATGTAATAAAGAGGACACTGGCAAGTAGTGAAGCTAATATATAACCGGTGAGCGTACCAATTTCTAATCCACTTCCCAGCATATTACGTTTGTTATCTGGGGAGGATTCCGCAATATAGACCATTGCACCAGCGTATTCACCACCAGTTGAAAAGCCCTGAATAATTCGAGCGATTAATAAGAGGATAGGTGCCCATATACCTACTTGATCGTATGTAGGTAATAAACCAATTAGTAATGTGGACAAAGCCATTAAAATAATTGTGACGGTTAAAACCACTTTTCGTCCATATTTATCACCGACTTTACCAAATATAATACCGCCTAATGGGCGCATTAAAAAGGCTATCGCAAATGTGGCAAATGTGAAGACCAATTTTAGCTCATTATTCTCAACTGCACTAAAAAAGTTTTGGCTGATAATAACTGCCAAATAGGAATATAAACCAAAGTCAAACCATTCCATAGCGTTTCCTACCCCTGTAGCAAACACGCTTTTCTTCGTTTGTTTTATATCGACAACATTAATTTTTTTCTTGTTAAATTTCATTTTACCCTGTGTCAACTCCTTCTCAAAGCCAAACTCACTGGCATTACATTATTTAGGATGTAATAAAAAATTATTTAGTTATTTATAAGTCAGCAGAATCTCGCTCCCAATTAATGTTGCTTGCTGTCATTATCTTTCCCTTCCCGGACTGCCATATCCCTTATAATTGGTATGAACTTATTGGTAACAACTTAAAAGGCAGATCTGGTGTTCAAAAAAGGAGCATACACCATTACAAATGGCTTGTATGTTCCTTTAAACGTAACGATTAAACGAAAGAGTGATGCAAATATTCCAGCTGAATTGACCATCAAACTCAAAAAATAGTAATTATGGAAGAAGATATAGAGAGGGACATACTGGTTAATAATGATTTTTTATGTAAAAAGCTGGTTTCCCAAAAAGGAAAACCAGCTTTTCATTCTTGCTTATATTAGGCCACAACATCGTAGCCTTGCTCTTCAATAGCTTCTTTCATGGCATCAACAGTTACTTTTGAATCATCAAAGGTAACATCCACACTGCCCGCTTCCAAATTAACCTCAGCTGCTGATACACCATCTAATTTATTTAATGCACCCTCAACTGACGCTTTGCAATGATCACATGACATGCCTTGTACATTTAAAGTTGTCTTCATGACCTTCTCACCTCCTTTAAAGTTGTCTGGAAATTATATCTTCACTCTCTTTAAGCGAAGAGAGTTAGAAACAACACTTACTGAACTTAGTGCCATTGCTGCACCAGCGACCCATGGTGCAAGGAATCCGATTGCTGCAACCGGGATTCCTGCTGTATTGTAGCCGAAAGCCCAGAAGAGATTTTGACGGATATTTTTAATCGTAGCATGACTGATTTTGATGGCTTTTGGTATGAGCAATAGCTCCCCACCAAGAATCGTAAGGTCAGCAGCTTCAATGGCCACTTCTGTACCAGTTCCAATGGCAATTCCAATATCTGCAGTGACCAACGCAGGTGCATCGTTTACACCGTCACCAACCATTGCTACCTTTTTGTCCTCGTCCTGAATTTCTTTGACTTTATCCGCTTTTTCTTCAGGTAATACCTGCGCAATCACATGGTCGATTCCTACTTGTTTTGCAATAGCTTGGGCTGTTCTTTCATTATCACCTGTTAGCATGATTACTTCCAGACCTTGTTCTTGTAACTCTTTGATTGCTTGTGGGGCCGTTTCTTTAATGGTATCGGCAACCGCAACAATTCCGCGATATTTTCCATTAATGGCAATCAACATCGCTGTCTTGCCATTGGTTTCAAATGCAACTAATTTCTCCTCGTTAGCACCAATATCAATTTGCTGGTCATTCATCAATTTGCGATTGCCAACAAAAATTTGTTTTCCGGAAATTTTCGCTTCAATACCATGGCCAGGTATAGCAGTAAAATCATCCACATCCAATAAATCGATGTTATTCTCCGTTGCGTAGGCCACGATCGCTTCTGCAAGTGGATGTTCTGATCCTTTTTCTGCACTGGCTAATAATTGTAATGCTTCTTCATCACCCGTAAAATCCGTTACTTCCGGTTTTCCTTTCGTGATGGTTCCTGTTTTATCAAGAACAATCGCATTCAACTGATGGGTTCTTTCCAGGTGTTCTCCACCTTTAAAAAGAATTCCGTTCTCTGCAGCTTTTCCTGTTCCTACCATGATCGAAGTTGGCGTTGCAAGCCCTAACGCACATGGGCAGGCAATAACAAGTACAGCAATTGCCGCAACCAATGCAGGTTCAAATTGGCCAGGCTGGACAAACGCTATCCAGATGATAAATGTCAGAATGGCAATCCCTACAACGATCGGAACGAAATAGCCGGAAATGACGTCAGCTAAACGTTGAATTGGCGCTTTCGATCCTTGAGCTTCTTCCACAACTTTGACAATCGATGCAAGGGCAGTATCTTTACCAACCTTTGTTGCTTCCATTTCAATTGAGCCATTTTTGTTTATCGTCGAACCAATAACACTTGCGTCTACGTCCTTTTCAATTGGGATGGATTCCCCTGTAATCATTGATTCATCGACAGAAGTTTTTCCCTTTACAAGCCTGCCGTCTACAGGTATTTTCTCCCCAGGTTTTACAACTAATCGATCACCAACGACAACTTCATCAACTGGAACCATGACTTCCTCGCCATTTCTTATGATGCGAGCTTCTTTTGCCTGTAAATTAAGCAAAGAGGATAGTGCATTCGTTGTCTGGCTTTTCGCTTTTGCTTCCAAATACTTGCCAAATAAAATCAATGTGATCAACACAGCACTTGTTTCAAAATACAGATGCGGTTCATACGCCGGATTGCCGATAGTCTTCAATGCTTCGTATAAACTATAAAAATAAGCAGCACTTGTACCTAATGCAACAAGTACATCCATGTTCGCTCCACCATTACGGAGGTTCTTATAGGCGCCGACATAAAATTGCCATCCGATGATAAATTGCACAGGCGTTGCCAATACAAATTGAAACCATGGATTCATGAATATTGCCGGTAAATTCATGCCAAATAAATGAACGAGCATCGTTAATACTAATGGTGCAGCCAATACAGCCGAAATGATCAGCTTCGTCTTCTTATGTTGCAGTTCTTTTTCTTTATGCGTTTGCTTTTCCGCTGCTTCGGCTTTAGGTTTTGCATCATAACCTATATTTTTGATTTTCCCAATCAATGCTTTAAGATCTACCAGTCCGGGGTTATACTCTATAGACGCGGTTTCTGTTGTTAAGTTTACAGCGGCAAATTGAACCCCTTCTTGCTTATTCAAAACCTTTTCAATACGGCTCGAACATGCAGCACAGGTCATTCCAAAAACATCGAGTTCTGCTTTTTCCATTAAAACACCGTAGCCGACATTTTCAATTTTCTTGGTGATATCTTCAATGGAAGTTTTCTCTGAATCGTAATCTACGGTGGCCTTTTCTGTCGTTAAATTAACTTGTGCTTCCACACCGTCCATTTTATTTAAAACTTTTTCAATACGACTGGAACATGCAGCACAAGTCATTCCTGTTATACCTAATGTTGCATGATTTGCATCACTCATAACAATCCCCCCTACTTGGAAAACTGCTTCAATACATCCATTAATTCCTCAATCGTTTCTTTACCTTCACCTTGTTTGATCGCATCACTGACACAATGGTTGATATGTCTTTCAGTGACGGCGAAACCTACATTTTTTAATGCGGATTGAATGGCACTGATTTGTACTAAAATATCGACACAATATCGATCCTCTTCCACCATTTTCTGTATGCCGCGAACTTGACCTTCGATACGTTTCAAACGGTTAATAACTTTTTGCTTTTCATCTTGTGTTCTTGGTTTACTTGGGTGATCACGTAAGAATTTATCCAAATGAATCACTTCCTTTTCTGTTCTATCTATACTATACCCCCATAAGGTATTTATGTCAACAGAAAACCTTCATATATTGCAAAATAACTCGTAAATGGTTATTACCATATTGAAAGCACAGTCTGAATTTGTCATTTTAACAATAACCTGTATCAAGCCCACTTAAAGATGGTAGCGTAATCTGAATAATCACAGCATCCATCATCACAAGGAAATTCGCAAAGCGCAACAAAAAGAGTGCTTTCCAACGCCTTGGATCAGGTTGCGAAATTGTCGGTGAATGTGTAGACATACTAATATTCCTTCCAGTATTACATTTTAATTTTACTACTTACCTTACTGGGGGCGGGTATAATTTTTTCAAAAAAAAAAAAAAAAAACTCCCCTAACCGAGATATCAGGGTATATAATGACAGCTACCCTACATTTAACAGCTTCTTTATTTCATCCTTATTCCTCTCAAACCCTGTCATGCTTTTTGGCTTTTTTCTCAACCCTAAGAAGGAGGACTGAGAAAAAACGATTCCCGGAACGATTCTATTTCCCGTTACCTTTATCAGATCTTTTTCTTTTGCTGGTTGTTTTGCTAAATCGTACTCCTTGTGAGGAATATGATGGCTTTGCAAGAACTTTTTCAAGTCTTGGCAATCAGAACAAGTAGGTCTGGTGTAGACTTCAAGTTGATAGTTGTTCATATTATCCTACCCCTCGTAGCTTATTAATGATCTTGCTCATGCTTTTACTTCGATAATAAAAGGATAGACGTGCACTCCATCTCCAAACTTAAATTCCGCCCAGATTTTGTACATGCCAGGTCTAGAAAAATGCGCATTGAACGTGGTTGTATCATCTGATTCTGGATGGACATGAATATACTGTTTCACATCCTCATCTACAATAACCACATGACCTAAGGCACCTAAATATGGATCCGATTTTTCCCCGTGTGTGTCAAATCTCAAAGATACTTCTTCCCCAACTATTGCATCCACGGCATCTAACGTGACTGTCTTCCCATCACGCTCTTTCGTCCAATTATCCTTTCCATCAAGACGTACTTTACTTGTTTCATTTGTCCCGACCTGTAACGTATTTGGTGTAATTTGGTATACCTTATTCTCCGGTGCAATATCAACGAACGCCTGATAGGTACCATCATTTAGAGCCTGGTTTACAGCATACAATCCTTGTTGTTCCTTCTCTGGATGCAAATGATAATACTCCTCTAAATCATTAGAGACCATGATGAAATGCATCTCTTTTTCATGTTGTATTGCAAGTTCAGGAGGGTTCCCCGTATCATCTTCCAATTCAATGAAAACTTTCCCATTATTGTATGTGACATTCGTTTTGACCTCTGATTCGACATGAGACTCATGATGATGATGTTGACTGTGATCCATTGTTTCTTCCTCCTTGTGAACTACTTCTAAAATTTTATATTGGTTATGGTCTATTCCGCTACTTTGAAAGGGGCTATCTCCAGTAATCAAGCTATACGTTAAAATAACCAACCCAAAATATAAAATACCTGGAGAAACTCACTTTTGCTTGTCATAGCTCTCTGACTAAAAGGATATAAAATGTTGTTATATAGAGATCGCACTACATAAGCACGATCACTAGGCGACATCATACCCTTGTTCTTCAATAGCTTCTGTAATATCCTTCAAGTCCAGTTTTTCTGGATCAAAGGTTACGTCGACTTTTCCATCTTGCAAGTGAACCTGTACCGCTTCAACCCCGTTTAGTTCTCCAATATTTCCTTCGATAGCGTTCACGCAATGTCCACAAGACATACCTTGTACGTTAAGTGTTTTATTGGTCATTCAAATTACCTCCTTATTTTAATTCCTTTCTAATTTACCATACCCATGTTGGGTATTTAAAGTTTAAAAAATTATATGCATTCTACAACGCATATGTTCATGTAAATTTGAATGAAGGAGTTCGGCCGGGATAGTGGATTCGATATAGGATACTCCTCTAGTGAATTTCTCCACTTTAACTGCAGCGGATAAAATATCTTCTAAAAAACTTTAGGCTCCCTCTGCATATATAGCACTCCCCCCAAAATACTGGGTCTTAAAGCGGGTTTAATATCATCTAATATGACTAAATCTATCGGCTTCTGAAAATGATCCTCAGGGTTGAATTTTAAGTCCATGTAATTATCAAAAGACAAGTCCGCATCACTAAATTCTACTATCATATCAATATCGCTGTATTTTTTTGCTCTTCGCAGCTGTAGGAACCGAACAAGCCATTTGCAAATTATCACGTGACAGATATTTTTCATTACCGACCTCTCATAACTCAGACGTTTCTAGTGCCTCGGCTACTTCTCTTTTAAATGCCGAATGTCTCCAATATTTACTGCGATATTTCTCGACAAAGCGAAGTCCATCTTGTTTATTTCTACTGCTTGCCAGCGTCTCAGCCATTGCAACCAACAGTTTCGCCGCCTTATTATAACTTCCCCTGTGTTTATTACCCACGATCGCGTCTATCCTCCTTCCCGTTTCATTTCTGCACCATGTCAAATAAAATTCTTCTTGTTCTTCTGTTAAATAAACAGCGCTTTTCACCTGATTTAGGACTTGATTGTATTTATCCATATTTATCTCTTGATTACCAAAAATACCCCTGGAAATAGCATACCTCCACTGATCCTTAAGAACTTTTGAATTATTGTTACCCCTAGACAATACATCCATCAAAAAGGTGAGCATAATCGGTTTAGGATGCGCAGCGGAACTCCACCCCAAAGAGCCCTTTCCTTGACACATCTCAAATACTTTCTCATATCTGCCGCCTAAGATAAGCGCTTGAATGTAATCTCCTTCATCGATTGTTGTATGCCGGCTATCTGTAAATCTAAATATTTCACCACGTACACTTCCCTCATCCCTTAATTCATTCATTCTATTTTCCACTTCATCTCTTATCTCATCCAAACAGTCTTCTTTTTCAGCCAAAATATACAAATCCAGCAAATATTTGATGGAAGGATTGGAATGAAAACTTTCCCCAAGACCCTTTAATTCCATTCTGCTGTCATTGTGTTCACGACCAATTTCTGTCATCTTTTCGGCAATATTCGCCCTTACTGTAAAGTTGTCCGGAATTTTTTCCAATCCTTCTGTAACAACCTTAAGCATGGACTCCTCTTTACCTTCTTTTTCCAAAGCCCAAATCCAGTCCATATATGCTTCCGGAAATTTGTCTGCATAGCTGCTTGCAAAAGCTGCTATGGCTTGAATACCACCCTTAAGAAAAACAGCTTCCCGAAGTAACTGATTAACATGGAAAGGTGGTTTTTCCTTTAAGAATTCAATCCAATCTGTCAAAAAGGCGTGAAAGTCTGGTAATGGCGCATCCAATGAATCGCATACATCGGTAAGGTTAACCCTTGGTGAGGTCCAATAAGCAAATTCATTCATTGTTTCAAATAGTAGATTCACCCGATCTTCAGGTTTGGCATTCAAGTAAACCGACCTGAGGAAAAGAGCAATTTGCTCGTGCAGATCAACTTCCAGCATATGATTGATGTCCAAAACTCCCGGAAGAAATCCCGGTTCCTCTCCCATTTCCAGTATGTCGAACAGTTTTCTATATACTTCTTCTGCAGCCTCATGATGACCTTCACGAAGCAAGTTTCGGGCTTTAAGGAAAAAGTTGTCCATTTCCCCGGACCAGCTCTCATCACCGAAGTCCCTTTCTTCCTTTAGATCATCATCCCATCCATACCCATCGACATAAGCACCATCTTCCACATCCTTAGCAAAAGTTTCAATTTCACCCCTCAAGGTATCAGCATCTGTTTGTGACATTCCCTCCTGATTTTCCAGTTTCAATTTGTTCAAAAAATCCATCCGCTTATCCGGAAGTTCTTCAGCCGCCCATTCCATTATCAGATTCCGGATTTCTTCTGCTGAATAATCAGCCAGTCGCCGCTGCACTTCACTCATAAACCCTTTATAGCTCCATCTTTCCATTGTATTCCCGTCTCCCTTCTATGCTTTAAATCTATCAAAAACTTGTCTGTTTTGCCAAATGTCGACTGTTGTTCCCGTAACTCGACCTACTTTATCCATTATTCCACTGTGAATGTTCTTTGCTATTTTGTTGGGTCAACACCAAAACCAATGGTTGATATTGATAGGTAAATATGGTAATGGTGCTAAATAAAT
>NZ_JBFNXI010000025.1:0-47294 GCF_040812445.1 Lentibacillus sp. L22
TTGATTTATCACACGCTACGTCGCGGCTTAGTTAAATTAACTTTTTACTCCGCGAAAGTTGAGTTCATATGTTTTTGGTTCTTTGATATGTATATGATCTGAAGGAGCCATTTTGATTTCACCCTTGATAAAACAGCATAAGTAATATTAAACTAAAAGTTTTGTTGATTCGTTGAATGGATAAATTAGCACTAGGGGGGCTCTGGGTAAGCAGCATACTTTTTAAGTTTTCAGTTTCGTTAGCCTAAAAAAATGACCCACCCTGGTCCGCATTGTTAAGAGGCGTGGTGAGTTCGGTTATTATTATTGTAACCTTTTGCATTCCATTTGTAAAGAAAAAAATGATAAATCGGTATATTCGAATGAATGGCAGAACCCACACATGTTCAATCTCGCCATTTCCCCATCAAATACGCTGCACCATCGACAAGCGAATCATAGGCATCATCCGAAATAAGCCCCTCATTTCGCTGGTGTTCCAGGAGATTTTGCAAGCCATCCAAATGTTTGAGGACTTTTTCCGTCTGCTCTGTCTCTTCAAAGCGCTTTACTGCAGCTAAGTGAACGTCCAAAGATCTTGCCGTATTTTCATCGGAAAAAGCTCCCTTGTCCTGCAAACTTTCCACTAATGCTTGCAGGCTCTCTGCATTCCAAGAATAAATGGAACTACCCGTTTTTGCTGCCACCTCTTTCCGTATACCATTTGTTGAAACTGTATCACGGGTCGGGTGTACGCGATTTGTCAATAAAATCGCAATCGTATTCAGTTTGGGACTGACCACAATGGAGGTTCCCGTATAGCCCGTATGCCCCAGGGTGTCTTCCTCTGCTAGTATATCCATATACCAATCCTGGTTCAAATCCCAGCCAAGTCCATGATTCTGCCCCGGAAATGCTTCATTCCAATTGGTATTCATCAAATCAAAGGCCTCTTTCGAAAAAATCGATTTACCCTGGTAACTTCCTTTATTTAATAGCATTTGCGAAAACGTTGCTAAATCCTCGGCGGAACTAAACACCCCGGCATGTCCAGCTACACCGTCAAGTGCCCACGCCTTTTCATCGTGTACACTGCCCCATACCATCCCCCGATCGGTCCACGGCTGAAATTCAGTCGCAGCTATCCGTGGTTTTAAATTTTCCGGTGGGTTATACATGGTATCTGACAAGGCAAGGGGTTCCAGGATATGCGTTTGTACATAAGCATCCTCCCGCTCACCACTTAGACGTTCTACCAAGACGCCCAGTGTTATATAATTGATGTCACTATACACATATGCTTCACCAGGCTCATTCTCCAACGGTTCTTCCATGACATACTCCAACAGTTCTTCACGATCACCATCCATTTCATACAATTCCTTGGATGGGCCCGCTTTTTCCCCGGATGTATGTGTTAGCAATTGTTGAATGGTAATATCCCGTTTTTCCTTCGTATCGTATTCCGGAAGATAATCGGATACCGGATCATCCAATCCAAAGTAGTCCTGATCCCACAACTGCATGACCGATATCGCGGTAAATAGCTTGGAAATAGATGCCATATCAAATATCGTATCTTCCTGCATCTTCACCGGATCATCTATTTCGGTAAAATCATCATCCGCATACCGTAAAGCATAACCGTACGCATCCCATTTGACGATATTTCCATTACGGGCAACAAGTACGACAGCTCCGGGCATCACGTTATCTTTAATTGCATCGTGAATGGCTCCATCGATATCTTCAAGTGGCTGTGCTAGCATCGATTCCTGTTCCGGAGTTCCCGGTTGAAGTCCGGTTTGAGCGGCGTAACCGGTTTGTGGCAGCGTGGTCAACATCCCGCATACCATAACCAGCGCCACAAACATAGATATCATGCGTTTTTTCATCTTTATGTCCTCCCCCAAAAAGCATATCCTTTCTATTCAAACAGATGGCAGGCAATCAACAAGCCAAACAGCTTATTCATTCGATAAAACATGGGCATAGTTCAGGGAGTGACAGGCACCCCCTAAAACTGTGCCAATAATGCATCGGCTTTTTGCTGTAGCGTTTGCTGTGCTTTACTGGTGATAAGATTGTTTCCTTTCTGGTAATCAATCATTTTTTTAAAGCTTTTCATATGTTTGACCACCTTATCAAATGCTTCCTTTTTCTCGTACTGGCCAACAGCTGTTAAGTGTAATTCCAAATCATGTGCAGCATCATCCGTAATATCACCACTATCCCTCAGATCAGCGACAACATCTTGAATATCTTTCGCACTAGTGGTATAAAGCAGATACTCCCGCCGCAAATCTTTGAAATCGTCTAAATCCGCCTCCCATTCATTTACAATTTCCTCTACCGAAGCTCCTTCTTCAATTTTTTTCCGTACCCAGCCGTTACCTATTAATTGGTCAAAAAACGATATACCGGAATCATCTTCTTTACGGAATTCAAAGTCGTCAGGATACATGTCGTGAATTGTTTTTACAATCGTTAGACCTGTTTCCACGGATTCATAGGAATTACGATCCGTTACATAGATTTCAATCCCGCCAGACAATTCACCCTCATGTTTGGAAAATTGTGGTGTAAAGTAGGCTGCTCGAAAACGTACACCAGGAAGATCCGCTTTAGACAATTGTTCGGCTAAATCTTCCCCATTAATAAACGGAGCTCCAATCAACTCGAACGGTTTGGTTGTACCTCGACCTTCAGAAATATTCGTTCCCTCAATTAATGCTGTACCTGGGTAAACAATTGCCGAATCAAGCGTTGGCATATTCGGTGATGGCATAACCCATGGAAGCGTCGTGTCATCATAATACATAGACCGTTCCCAACCATGCATCTTCATGACTTCCAGATTTGCATGAATGTCGAATTCCTCATTAAATAGTTCCGCCAATTCTCCAACCGTCATTCCATGTTGTTGTGGAATCGGATACATGCCAACAAATGAAGCATAATCCTTATCCAAAACCGGCCCTTGCACATTGCCACCAGAAATCGGATTAGGACGATCCAGTACGATCATTTTAATATCATTTTCAGCTGCTGCTTCCATCGCATAGGCCATGGTGTAAATATACGTATAGAAACGTGCCCCAACATCCTGGATATCAAATAACAAGACATCCACATCTTCCAACATTTCCGGTGTCGGTTTTTTCGTGTCACCATATAAACTGTATACAGGAAGGCCTGTCCGTTCATCCATGTAATAATCAACATCCTCCCCGGCCTGTGCTCCACCGCGAACCCCATGTTCAGGCCCATAGAGCGCAACCAGATTCACTTTGTCGTTCTGGTGCAAAAAATCCACGATACTATTTAAATCCTGGTCCACACCGGTCGGATTCGTGATTAAACCCACATTCTTTCCTTCCAGTTCATCTAAATGCTCGTTTACCAATACGTCTATTCCGAGTTCCAAGGTAGCATCATTTGACACCGTATTTGCACGATCCTTTTTATTGTCACTGGCCACTGCATGAATGGACAATGTTAACAATAGAAAGGCAGCGGAAAACACGATGATATAGCGTTTTTTCATGTAAATCCCCCCACACGCAACGTATTTATTGAAAATCTCTTTCCAACTAGTGTCAATAAACTAGCAAAAGTTCCACTACAAAGAACCCATTACACTACTGCTTACCTTCCCAGTCCATGATCAATTTTTCTGTTTCGGTCTCCAAATAGCTATAGGCCTTATGTGAAATCGTGTCGTTTTCTTTTTGAGCGTCCAACATCGCTTTAAATCCCTGCATATGTTTCACAACTTTTTTCACTGCTTCTTTTTGTTCATAATGGCTAACAGCGGTTAAATGTAATGTCAGGTCATGCACAATCGTATCTGGTATATCGCCGGATGCTGCTAAATCAGACACGAGCGACTTCATCCCGTCAGCAGTCCGGGGGGTATCGATATAGTCGAGGCCATGACCCCTTTCATAACTATCGGGAATGGTCACTGGCAACGTTCCAAACGGATTGATATCTCCGGAGATTACATTTGCCAATGCCTGCACAGACACGTCCAGATAACTATACGTGTTGATATAGGCATCTACATCTGGGAAAGCTTGCAGATCATACGGATTACCAAGTGCGGCGACAATAACTGGTACATCGATTTTTTCCAGTTGTTTGACCAGTTGTTGTTGATCGTCATTGGTATTAGCTGTATATGTTGTTACAATCACTTTATCTGCTGACTTCGCTTGTTCAACCGCCCTTTCAATTTGGTTTTCCGTAGGGCTTGTTTCGGTTGCCAAGCTGCTGGCGTCCATGCCTTTTTCGGTTAAATAATCAGCTAGTTGCTCCGGCTGTGCCTGCTTGGGACCAGTTATAAAAACGGATTCCGATGATTCAGTTTCCAAAGGTAATACGTCATCTTTGTTTTGTACCAATGTCACGCTTTTTTCGGCAATGTCATCTGCTATTTGTAAATGGGCATCCGTCCCGATATTCTCAATTTCCTCCGGATCAGTATATGGGTCATGAAACAGCCCCTTTTCCATTTTCGCGGATAAAATCCGGTACACAGACTCATCCAATCTTGCTTCCTTAATCTCACCCGATTGAACCGCATCCAACAAACCGTTATAGGCCTCTTCCACATCCGGCGGGTTTAACAAAACATCCACCCCGGCTTTTACGGCCTCAACCGGAACTTGATCGGGTGAATAATACTCATTCACCCCGGCCATACCAAGACTATCGGTAATGATTAACCCGTCATACCCCATATCCTCCCGTAGTAAATCGGTAAGAATTGGCTTGGAGAGGGTTGCCGGTAAGCCTGATTCATCCAAAGCCGGAACGACAATATGTGCTGTCATAATGGAATCAATTCCTTCGTCAATCGCATCCTGAAACGGCTTTAAATCCACTTCCTGCAACGTCTTTAGATCATGGTCGATAACTGGCAGTCCGGTATGCGAATCGGTATCCGTATCACCGTGACCTAGAAAATGCTTAGCAGATGCGATGATATGTTGATCCTGAAAACCTTGAATCTGTGCGATACCAAGCTTGGATACCAATTCGGGATCCTCACTATAGGAACGCACGCCGATGACAGGATTTTCCGCATTCATATTGACATCAAGTGACGGCGCAAAGTCCGTGTTTATGCCCAGACTTTGTAATTCATTACCAAGAATGCTTGCTGATTTGCTAGCATATTCCTCGGAACCGGTCGCACCGAGTGCCATGTTACCCGGAAACACAGTGCCAGGGCTTGTTACCCGTTGCACAATTCCACCTTCCTGGTCGGTTGAAATGAACAACGGAATGGCATGATCCTGTTCCGCAGCAATCTTCTGCAACCCGTTCGATAGACGGTTTACTTGCCCCGCATCAAGCGGCGTACCAATGTTGTCGCTCCAGTTAAAATAGATCACCCCACCAATATGATAGTTTTCAATGATTTCTTTGAAGTTCTTGCCACCCCGATTATTTTCCAAATTGATATCTTTGTATTCTTCATCGGTAGGTGTTTTTCCATAGGCATGAATGATAAAGAGCTGCCCTACCTTTTCCTCGATTGTCATGTCATCCATGATTTCTTTTATTTCATCAGCTTGTTTCGCATCGGCATCAGGAGTTTTGGCGCTGTCTGCATTGGCAAAACTGTGTTGCGGAGACCATAATAATAAAAGCGTAATCGACAAAAGCACCGATAAATAACGACGTTTCAACCCAACCCCTCCTCAAAATTTAATGATTATGTTATGAAAACCTTCGTGCCATCACCCATTTAATCAATGATCAGCTATGGAGCATGCTTATACAATACAATCACTCCCTTCGACATCATTTTTCAACCTACTCCCATTCGAAATAAGTCGATTATGTTTCATCCAAGTATAATAGATGCGCTTTGCAAAAAACGTCGAAGTTAGTCGATTGTATTTGATTTTTCAAAAAATAATTATTAAGTACTAGCATGAAATAACTTTGCTAGGTAATAAGGCACTAGTGAATTTTCCCACCATTCGATAAAATTTTACATGTTGGGATACGACTTGACTAAAACAGAGATTCTACATTCGATACGAGGAGGAGAATTCATGCATGCAAAACGACGCGTAAGTATTTTCACAGTCTTTATGTTATCTTTTTCATTATTAATTGGAAATAGTCATGTGCTGGCGGAGAAAAACCAGGGTGAACCTGAAAAGCAAACACCTAAGGAGCAGTTAGCAGAGCAAAATGTGATGGCGACAGCATGGTTCCAGACGTCCGGTGAGGCAAAAGCATTATATCACCAAGCGTACAACATTGGAAAAGAGAAATTGGATGCTGCCCTTGAAGAAGGAACGGATCAAGATCCAGCTGTCGTGCTTGATTTAGATGAAACCGTTCTAGATGGCAGCCCCTTTGATGCTTTAGCCATTAAAACAGGCGGGGAAGCTTCCTTAGATGAATGGCAGGAGAGCGCAGAGGCAGAAGCATTGCCGGGTGCCTTGGATTTTCTTCATCATGCCGATCAACAGGGCGTGACAATTTATTATATAACCGGACGCTCTGATAAACTTCAGGAGGCTACCGTTAAAAATCTGAAAAAAATCGGTGCCCCTCAGGCAGATGATGATCATGTATTATTGAAACAAGAAGGTGAAACAGGGAAACAAGACCGTTTTGATGATGTTGATAAAAATCATGATATTCTCTTATTTTTTGGAGATAACCTCTCCGATTTTTCCGGTTTCCCCAAGAATCAGCCTTTAGATGCCCGCAACAAGCAAGTAAACGATGAGAAGGATACATTTGGCGACCAATTCATTGTTTTCCCAAACCCGATGTATGGCGATTGGGAAAGTGCCTTATATCCGGATGGCGATCTAACAGCGGAAGAGAAAATGCAAGCACGCAAAGATCATTTAACCTATTTTAGTCCAAATGACGATTCATCTGATGATGCAACACCAGATGATAAAAAACTCCAGGATCAGAATATGACATCGATCGCCTGGTATCAAACGGCAGGTGAAGCAGAAGCATTATATCACCAAGCGTACAACATTGGAAAAGAGAAGTTGGACACTAACCTTGAAGAAGGAACGAATCAGAATCCCGCAATCGTACTTGATGTCGATGAAACTGTGTTGGATGGTGGCCCGTACAATGCGACAATGACTAAAACGGGCGGGCAAGCGTCACTTGATGAGTGGCAGGAAAGCGCAAAAGCAGAAGCTGTCCCCGGCGCATTAGAATTTCTTAACTATGCCGATGACCGAGGAGTGGAAATTTACTATGTAACCGGACGTTCCGATAGACTGCAAGATGCTACCGTAGAAAACTTAGAAAAAATAGGTGCCCCTCAAGTAGATAACGATCATGTTTTGCTTACAAAAGAAGGTGAAACTGGAAAGCAGGATCGTTTCGATAAAATTGACGAGAATCATGATATTCTATTATTTTTCGGTGATAACTTATCAGATTTCACCGGTTTTCCAAAAGACCAGGAATTAGCAGCAAGAAATCAACAAGTGGACGAGGAACAGGATGCATTCGGTGATTCATTCATCGTTTTCCCTAACCCAATGTACGGCGATTGGGAGAGCGCCTTATATGATGGCGATCTAACAGCCGAAGAAAAAATGCAAGCACGCAAAGATCATTTAGATTACTTCCAAAACAAAAGCAAAAGTGCAGAGGCTATCAAAGACCTTGTTTCCCAACTCCATACGGAAGGCGAGATTGCCGATAAAGAAGCCCACGCTTTACAAATGCATTTAACCGCAGTAAGTCATTATGAAAACAATAGCAACGCCGAAAAGGTTATCAAGCATCTGGAAGGATTCAAGAAGTTGCTAGACTATCAAAACGATAACGATTTAATTACAAAAAATGCTTATGACACGTTGCTATCAAACGCTGATGCGCTGATTCAGAAATGGAAACAGTCGCTCGAGGATTTCGAACTATCCATTCTTCACATGAACGACACGCATGCCCATACCGAGTTGCTGCCACAGATGGTGACGGCGATCAAGGAAGAGCGGGAGGAAAAACCTGATTCGCTGCTGTTCCACGCAGGCGACGCTTTTTCGGGGACACTCTATTTCACGGAATTCGGCGGACAGGCAGACATGGCCCTGTTCAACCTGATGGATATGACCGCGATGACATACGGGAATCATGAATTTGATCGCGGTGATAAAGAAGATGGCAATGAAACGCTCGCTGAATTTGTTGATGCTGCTGAATTTCCGTTTCTGGGAAGCAATATCGACTTTTCCGATGATCCGTTTATGAATAAGCTGGCGACGGATCAATCACTCGTGCGTAATGCAGACCCCGGCAAGAGCTACTACAGTATGATCGAGGAAGTCAATGGCGAGGAAATTGGCATCTTCAGTTTGGATACGGAGGAAACTACAGAAATTTCCAGACCGAATCAGGTGGTTTTCCATAACTATCTGGACACTGCCGAGGAAGCGGTCGCTGAATTCGAGGAAGAAGGGGTCGATAAGATTATTGCCCTTTCCCACCTCGGCTATGATAGCGATCCTGTCTTCGGTAACGATCAGCTCCTTGCCGAGATTGACGGTATCGACGTCATCGTAGGCGGTCATACGCATACCGCGCTGAAGGAGCCGGTAGTCGTGACAGAAGACGCGGACGGCCATGAAAAAGACCCGACCGTCATTGTTCAGGCAGGTGAGTACAGTCAATACCTTGGCACGCTCGATATGGAGTTTGACGATGACGGGGTCGTTACCGGGCATTCCGGAGAGTTGCTCGATGTCGATGATTATGATGCAGATCCCGAGGCAGTAGAGGTACTTAAGCCATACGCTGAAAAGATTAAGGAAACCGAGAATGAAGCGATTGGCGCAGAAGCACTTAAAGATATTAAAAACAGCGGGACCGGCGTTGAGGAAACACCGATCGGCAACCTCGTCACAGATGCGATGTTGGCTGGTGCCAAGAGCAAGTTTGACGATACAGTGATTGCTTTCCAGAATGGCGGCGGTATCCGGGCTACAATTGAGAAAGGACCAATCACAACAGGTGACGTGATCAATGTGCTGCCGTTTGGTAATAACCCTGTCGTCGGCAAACTTACCGGCGCAGAGCTTAAAGAGGTCCTTGAACATAGTGTGCATTTGGCACCAGAATATCATGGCGGGTTCCTGCACGTTTCCGGTATGACATTCAAATTTGACAGCAATAGGGAACCAGGCAACCGGGTCGTGGAGATGAAGGTCAATAAAAATGGAGAGTATGTTGACATCGATCCAGATGAAGCATACCTAGTGACCACGAATGAATTTACCGCACAGGGCGGCGATGGTTTTGAAACACTCGCTAAGGCAGACGAGGAAGGGCGATTTAAAGATATTGGCGAAAACGACTGGGAACAGATCCGTGATTATATGGTCAATGATCTGAACGGAAAAGTCGATCCTGAAATTGAGGGACGGATCATTGATATCGCGAAAAATTGATCGTTAAAAGAAAAGGACTGATCGAGCCTGCTTAAGCGGGGCGATCAGTCTTTTTTGTAGTGGACGTTAAATCTGGTAAAAGGTTTGATCGATGTAAAGTTCAAAACGAAAGTCAAACAAGAATAAACAGGCCAATCCCACGAGTAGGGGATCTGAAAATACACGCTATGAAGTATTCAAGCCATTTGAAGTTCTGATGAGTTGTTCCACTTAGCTTAGCACAGGCTCTATGCCGTTTCCCGAAAGATTAAACTCTCTAAGTTATAAGGACTTTCACCAGAAGTTTTTATCACTAAGACTGGATTTAATTTTATTTACCTGTTCTTTTTCTGCTAATGTAAATAAAGGTTGATTTCGTATACAACACATTCACGGAGACAACATCCATTGGTCGTCCATGCCTATCAACTGTGTGCTTAAGCGGTCAATGGCGCCACACCCTTTTTTATTCAACAATATGTGACAAAATCCAGGAAGTGACAGGCACCCTAAATCCGAACTTCTCCCCTCCTATCCTTGCCAACAAACTCCGCCAGCAACTCCTCAAATTCCGCCTTTTCCTCCTCTGTCTCTACCCTTGTCGACGCTGCTGCCTTCTTCTCTGCCTTGATTTCCTGCTTTCGTTTATAATCATCAAACCACTCCGGCACAACTTCTGTGCGCTGTCCCCCTGCCCGAGCAGCCGTCGCACCATGAACTTGCCCAAGTCGTTGCTTCCGAAAAGCTACTTCCTCCGCCTGCGCGTCTTCTAAACTCGAAATCCCTTTCTTACGCCAATCCAGCAAAATTCCTTTCACGTAGACCCATGTGATTCTATCATGTTCCACCGCACGCTTCATGGCTTCCAGTACCAAAGGCTCGCCAATATCATTCACCCAATGTAATAGCTCATCTGTCATAAACGGACGAATCTGGCCGAAATTTTGCTGGTAAAATACAAACACGTCCGCTGCAGCAGATGCTTGGTTTTGTTTTATTTGGTTTATGTCTTGTTTATGTTTAATTAATGTGCCCGTATTTTGGTTCGTACCCTGGTCCATATCTCGTTCCACATGCTGGTTCACCGGCTGGTCTGTCAAGTGGTCCACACCTCGTCCAGTTATTCGTTCTACGTCCACACGCTGGTTCATTCGGTGGTCCGCTTCCGAATCCGTCAACCGGTGCATGCTTGCATACGTCACGTCCTGACCATCCAAATGCTCCGTACCGTCATTCATCGGCTGGTCTATCCAATCCTCGGTACCACGATCCCAATGGAAATTACCACGCTCCTCTAAAACCCAAGTATGCTCATCATTACCGTTTATTTCCATGGATAACGACACCATTCGATAAACCGGTGCTTGGTTCCTCGGGCGTGACACATAATCAATGTAACCCTTCTCCTTCAATTCCGCCCGTGCCCGCTTAAATGAACTTTCCTTCAACCCCGATTTAAATCGCAATACTGTGGCAGATGCGGTAAACGTCTCTGCCCACATAGCTTTATTGTTGATATGCATTAACGTATACCACAGATTAATTGCGGATGCTGATAATGGTTCCCGTTCCAGGCGATCGTAAAATGCATTGATTTCTTTTATGTAATTCATGTCTCTCTATCCCTTCTAATAAAATAGCCATTTATTACTTCTAAAATGAGTTTACATACATTTCTCGAGCGCTCCTCTCGCTAGTTCGAGCGGTCACACGCCTTTCCGGAGCGCCTTCTTGCCTATTCGAACGGCTATACGCTATACTCAGACGCCTTACCCAAGCAACCTATCAATTTCGGACAACCCAAAACGATTCCTCCCATCCCCGTATGGAAAATAATGGTGGGACAATGAACCTGTCCCCTCGTCCCACCTATTCCAGCAGTTCTCTAACCCCGACACTTTTCAGTTTCTTTCTGGCTGTCTTCCCCCAACTCTTCACTGCATCCACCGTGACTCCTTCTTGTTCGGCAATTTCCGCCAAAGGCAGGCCCTCAATCACATGATATTTCACCCATTTCGACTGATTGTCCGTCAGCATCCCCCGTATCTTCTCCCAAAACGTCCCATCCTGCACTTCCATCCCGGTTGTATCGGGAATAGGCAGATTCGTCTTGCAGTCACGGTTGCCGTTATCGATTTTTAGCTTTTCGTGTTGGACAAATGTCTCCTGGTGTTGATTCTCTCGCTTTTTCTTGCGGAGCATATCAATTAATCGATTGCGAATAGTGAAGTTGAAATAAGTGGACATCACTCCCTGGTCAGGCTTGTATTTCTTGTAGGCACACCACATCGCATACAGACCTTCTACAAAAAATTCATTGTGCGGATCCTGAATATGTAGCCTATGAATATGGTAATGAATCCGCCGTTCGTTCTGTTTGAAGATTTCCTCAAAACTTGTCTTCTTTTCGTTACTGTTTTCCCCATTGTTGCTTTCCTCAAGACTATTTTCCTTCTTATTCATTTTTCTCCTCCTCATTTTCTACATAATACGAAATACACTAAAGCAGATATCCCACATTATCATCCGAATCGTGTGAAAAAGGTTAATGGAATCTCACAAATGATAGCAACAAATCTATTCATGTCACAAAGTCTAATTTTAGGAAATGACAAGGACTAGCACGACCAATGCAAGGAACATGGGGATAATCCACGATAGTATGAATGTATCAGGACGCTTACCTTTCATATAACTTTTAACCTATATTTTATTTATAACCCCTCCTATTACTATTATCGTTTCTGAAGGCCTATTTGGGGGCATATTTTATTGAAAATTTTATTTTTATTTAAAAAGTGTCACAGTTTTTTGGTGCAAAAGTTCCAGAAAGCAAAGACATATGCTCATCTGTTATCAAAAATGGAATATCCCTGCATAAGCTCATTAAAAAACAACTGCTCATCAATAGATAAGCAGTTGTTCCTCCATCTCAACAAAACCATTCTCATTTATGTCACGTCATTTTATTTCGGGCCAATCCCTTTCTAAGCCCTTCCTTTTCAATTTTTGTTTCGCCATTTTCGCCCAGCTTTTCACCGCATCAATAGAAACATGCTCCTGCTCGGCAATTTCCCGATTCGACATATCCATAAAAATATAGTACTTCACCCATTTTCTTTGATTCGTGGTCAACAAGGGTTTCAGTTCTTCCCACAGATCCGTTTCATGGATTGTTACAGCCAGTTCCTCTTGAATAGGAATATCAGTGTCGCGGTAATGATTCCCACTCCCTAGTTTTTGCATTTCTGCTTTGCAATAAATAGAATCATGGCGTTGTCGACGTTTCTTTATACGCATCAAATCAACTAAACGGTTGCGAATCGTATTATGAAGATGCGTCGATAGTTGTGATTTCCCAGGTTGAAAAGTCTGAACCGCCTCCCACATGGCATATAGCCCTTCCTGGTAAAATTCCTGGTGAGAATCATCGATGTTTAATTTACGGATGAGATAATAAATCTGCCTCTCATGTATCTTAAAAACTTCCTCAAAAGGTTCTCGAACGTTTCGTTTCATTCCTGTCCTCTTTCTAAAAAGCCGGCTTTCCAATATAAAGTGATAGCGCTATCCTAACTCCTATTATCGCAGGTTTTGCCAATGATTTCCAAATCTTGCAAACAAGTCGTTAATTTGTCGAAACAACCCGAAACAACGGTCTAAGCATGTCGATTAAACTCGAATATTAGTGGTTTATGTTGAAAAATAATTAGAAAAGGGAAAATGGCGACCATGAGTATTTGTGTCTATTTTATGACATTTTAGGGTATAAAGTCACAATTAATATAAGCAATCCCATCATAAGATTTCTGTGAATAATTCGGGTTAAGGTTCTTTTACAGTGAAAATCACATAAGATAATTACAACTTTGATTTAGGGAGGAATTTTTTTGAATCGAGATAGGTATGCATTTTCGACACGTGCTATCCAAGCCGGTGAACCAACAGATCCCGTCACAAGGGCGCTTAACACACCAATCTATCAAACTTCAACATTCGCTTTTGAGTCTGCTCAGGATAAAGAATCTGCCGTTGATGAAGGAATGAATTGGACACCCGATGTGTATTTTTACAGCCGAACAGCTAATCCAACAACCGCTGCTTCTATATAATTAAAATATCTTCAAAATGCTCTTGTTTTCTTATAGAAATAGCCCCCATCATCCTTCATATCGAACTGGGTTGATGCTTGAACTAGCTAGACCTTTTACAAGAAGGGCTAACGTCTTCATATCACCAACTAAATAATCTTCTTTAACATTGGCAGGTCGGGTTTCACCATAACGGTTCACCCAGCAAGAAGTAATACCAAGCTCTGAGGCGGGCACAACATCGTACTTGAATCCAAACCCAGTGTGAAGTATATCTGATTTATCGAGGTTTAGCTTCTTCAACAAAAGATGGAAGCCATCGTGATTCGCTTTATATGCACCAGCTTGCTCCGCAGTAACGATCTCATCAAAATCAACGCCAATCCTTGATACTGTTTCCTCAATAATGCTATCGTCAGTATTCGTAAGCAAGGCGATTTTTGTGTATTTCTTAATCTCCAACAAGGCATCTATCGTATCGGGAAATGGCCGCCATTCCCCCATGGATTCCGCAAAGTATCGGCTATCCTCTTCCGTGAAAGGGTATCCAAAATAATTAAAAGCCATTGGTAAAGTGTTTCTCAGCACTTCTTTATACGGCATGTATTGATTTTGAATGTAATCAAATTGAATATTCTCCCAATGACGCTGCAACGCGACAACATCAACATTCTTTACACCGTTCCTCTCAAGTATCTCTTTAAATATCATCTGAATTTCGCCTTCCCAATCAATCAATGTCCCGTAACAATCAAATGTTATTGCTTTTGGCCAAGTCATATATAATTCCCCCAATTCGTAATGTTTAAATCGATTGTATCACATTTAACAAGAGAAAACTTTTCCTATACAAATGATACCCCAGTAATACACATTTTCAGATGTATCACCGGGGCTTTATACATTAGGGTGTTATGAGGTTTTATTTCAGTTTTTTCACTTATCCTGGTTACACTGGTAAGAAGACGGGTTTTGACATGTCCAATATTGCCATCCCGTCCCCTGGATTTAGTTCTCTTTTTGATATTTTATATCGACATATTTTAGTGCAAATAATGCGATCACTGCTGTTACAATAATATACGCACTAATAGCGTAACCACTATTGAACTGGTTAAGAAGGTAAGTGGAGGTCAATGGAGCAAGTCCTCCGCCTATTACACTTCTCAACATAAATGTTATTGCCGATCCACTGAACCTAAGATGGGTTGGAAAACTCGAGGCAATTACTGGAGCTAATGGTGCCCACATCGTAGCATGAATAATAAAAGCTACAATAATCGCTACGAAAATCAATCCAACACTTTTGGTATTAAGCAAAGAGAAATATGGTATAGCCCACAAGATGAGTAATACATTACCAAATCCCAGTATTCTTTTAGGGCTTATTTTATCACTTATATATCCAGTTAAGAATATAGCACACACTGATATAATCGCACCTGTAAGTGTTGCGTTAACAAAAACGGAGTCATCTAAACCTAAATAATTTATCCCGTATGTCGTGGTATAGAAAGCAAACACACCAAAGGCAACATCGCTACTCACATTGGAGAGCACTCCTGCAATAACCTGTTTAGGATATTCCTTGAGCACTGAAACAAAAGGTAACTTCGGCATTTCTTTTTTATCCAACGTTTTCTGGAATGAAGGAGTCTCTAATAAATTGAATCGAACCACTAATCCTACAATCACTAAAACTATGCTAAGAATAAACGGAACTCTCCAGCCCCATGTATGAAAACCATCACCGGAAATCGATATAAAAAGGGATGTTACTGAAGTTCCAAGTATTAAACCAAGCGGTACGCCAATCTGGGGCAGGGTAGCCATGAACCCTTTATTTTTATTCGTACCCCACTCCATCGAAATGAGTACAGATCCTGGCCATTCCCCTCCTATAGCAATTCCTTGGATAAATCGAATGATTGTCAATATGAGTGGTGCTGCTAGTCCTATTTGTTCGTACCCTGGTAATAACCCGATAAGAACAGTCATTACCCCCATGATAACTAGTGTTGCAACTAGAGAAACTTTCCTACCAATCTTATCCCCTAAATGCCCAAATAAAATTCCTCCTATTGGTCTCGCAATATAACCAATGGCATATGTCGTGAAGGTTAATAAGGTAGCAACATATGGATCATTGTTTGTAAAAAATAAATGTGGAAATACAATAGCAGCCATGGTTCCATAAAGGAAAAAATCATACCATTCAATGGTTGAGCCTAGTACACTTGAAATACCAGCAATTCTTTGTTGTTTATTCCGATCGATTGAAACTTTCTCTTCCCCTTGTTTATTCATTTGCGTTTCCCCCTACAAACCAGTTTTATATAAATGTGGCACTCTGCTACTAAAAATAGGTACATCATTTCTAACTTGTTTAACTTTTTCTAAATCTAACTGGGTTGTTAATGTTTCTTCTCTATCGTCTGATCCCTGTTTTAAAACATCCCCCCATGGATCTATTGCCATCGAATTCCCGCAAAAGCGAGTCCCATCATATAATCCAACCCTATTGGAGGAGATAACATACATCTGATTTTCAATGGCCCTTGCTATTTGGAGATTAACCCAATGGTTGGTTCGAGCATCCGGCCATTCAGCCACAATATGCAGCACTTGAGCCCCCTCAAGTGCTAACGTTCTGACAACTTCAGGGAAACGTAAATCATAACAAATGATTAAACCCATTTTGACACCCTCAAGTTCAAATACTTCTGGAACATGTTGCCCACCTGTTAGGTACTTAGGTTCATTAAGCATCGGAACAAGATGAACCTTGTCATATTCATAAACCAATTTTCCTGAACGATCGAAAACAAATGAAGAATTATAAAAGTCATCCTTAACCCTATTCGCAACAGAACCGCCAATGATGTTTACATTTAATTCTTTGGCCAAGTCTCTTAAAAAGCTTTTTGTGGGCTCCCCATCGGAATCTGCATACTTGTCCAAATCATCAAGTGTATAAGCAGTGGTCCACATTTCTGGTAAAACTACCGTGTCAAGATTATTTTTCTTCACCTCTTGTTCCATCCATTCCTTTACTTTTTGTCTATTTTTCTCCGGATCACCTGGATAAATATCCATTTGATAGATTGCGTATTTCATTAAAATTCCTCCCCGGCAGCTATATTTATAATTTTATATTCGGTCGATATAGAATCATTGGTAATTGGATCGAACAAGGTTGTTTTAAACTTCTCACCATATTTAAACCCATCAAGTAATGGAACCGTTCCAGAAAATACAATACTATTTGTTAAAGGTACATTCTTCTTTTGAAGGAAACCCTTTATTTCCTCCAATGAAATGATGGAGGATATCGGGTTTTCCTGATATTTTTCCCATTTTCCATCTACCATCATTTCCGACGATAATACTAATTGATCCCAATAGTCCTTTACCTTGTCAATTTTCCATGCCTTTTTGGCAAATGGTTTATCACACACTTGTTTTGACTTATTAATATCAACTGTTTCCAGCGAACGATCCGTATGATCACTTCCAACACTTAAATAGATTTCTTCCGGAGAATCTCCAAAGATCAGTACAATCTCCGCTTCCCCGCTTGTTTGGTCACCAACAACCTCTATCGATTCATACTGATTCAATGTACTAACTGCTACTGGATAAAGGGCTGGAACCTCCTCTGGTTCAGGCACACCAATTTCAGCAAGTTCCTTGATATGCTCCCATGTTTTCTCTTTATCCCTTCCTGAGTAGCCAATACAAAATGCCTTATTAATTTTTAAATCTCTTGCCTTACCTTCAACTTCAATTTGATAAGTAGAATTATTTAATAATTGTTTCATAAATAAGTTCCTCCTTGTTAGCGCTTTCTGGTATCCAAAAAATAATATTATTTCTCCTTAACAGCTTTAACATTTGCCTTTGTTATCTCTAAATGGTTTTTCATTAGCTCTACAGCTTTAGAAGCATCATTGTTTTCCAAAGCATTTAAAATCTGCCTATGCTCTTGAATTACTTCTACCATTCTACCTTCTTTCATTAGCGCATTATGGCCAACTAGTCGTGTGAGATTATACATTTCCTGAAGTATTTGCTCTAGCAGATTTTGATTCGCGAATGTTAGAATTTGACGATGGAATATTTGATCTAATTCAATAAACTTAATGCGATCATTATTCACCATCTCTTGTTCTTGTGCCGCAACAATTCCCCTTAGTGTGTGCAGTTGTTCTTTTGTAATAATAGGAGAAAGTTTTTTTAACCCTTCCGTTTCAATAGATAATCGTAAAAAGATAATTTGTTCCTTTTCATTCTCTGTAATTTTCCGTACATGAAATCCCTTCCTAGGAATTTGTACCAGTAATCCTTCTTTAATTAAATCAGCAACCGCCTCCCTTATTGGTGTTCTAGAAATTTCCATTGTTTCCGATAACATTGTTTCAGTTAGTATTTCTTGATTGTTGATAGAACCTGTCAAAATAGCCCTTTTTAAATCCTCATAAACAATTTCCTTCGTGGTTTTCTTTCTTGCAATCGGTTTCAAATCTATCTTTTTCATTTTGGTACCTCACATGCTTGTATTATGTATACATTGTACAGAACACAAATGTTGGTTGTCAATATTAACTTTTTGAAGAAAATTTATATTAGTAGTGTGACTTTTTAAAGAATATAAAAATCATCATCAATTAAAAAAGAAATCACCTCTTCAGGCAATTTCAAAATAATCGATCCAATATTTTATATGCTATTTTTTCAAAAGCTTCATTTTACATCCCTTTCAAGTACGTTGATTGCTTCTTTCAAATTTGAAACAATGCAATAGGCATCTCTTCGCATTTGTTCATTCGTTTCAATCAAGTCCGGCACAATAATACAAGGGATCCCCGCCTTGGTTGCTGCTCGTAATCCGTGAAGTGAATCCTCGAATACAATTGCAGATGATGGTATTTCATCTGCCCGTCTACATGCTTCCAGAAAAACATCTGGAGCCGGTTTTCCGTTGTCAACCTCTTCCCCGCTAACATAAAAATCGAATTGGTTTGTTAATCCCGCCATTGATAAGTAGTTTGCAATTGTATTTCTACTACTTGAAGAGGCAATACATTTTTTAAAATTTTTTTCATCCAACCAATCCAACAGTTTAAGAGCCCCGGCTTTCACCGTGATTCCTTCTGTTTCCAAAATATTTTTAAATTCTCGGTCATATCTTTTGAAAATTTGTTCGATTGGATTATTTGATCCACAAATTTCTTTGATGATATTCTTGCTTGCTTGATCATTGATACCAATCATACGTTTATATATGTCTAAGGAAAAATCAAACCCATAGGCTTTCATGGATCGGTTCATTGCTTTGTAAGAGGGGCGTTCCGTATCAAATAATAATCCGTCCATGTCAAATATGACAAGCTTTAAATTCTTCTTCATTCATCTTTCTCCCATTCCCTATATTTGTGACATAAAAAATCCATGGCTAATTAGGCAGAGAAGAAGAACTCCCTGCCTTGGATTAAATAATATCTTTCTTCTTAATAATCAAATTGGCGATAGTAACGACGTATATCCAAATCGTGACCAGTATATTTTTCATAATAGACTGCCAGGCGATCGACCAATAACGTTGTAGAAATTGTCGGAGCCAAAATCCAGCGAAATTCCTCATCAATTCCTTCTAATTCATAGTCCTTAGTATCAAAGACTATTAATTTTTTCGTGTATTGCTTACAGAACTTTTCCACCCGTTCGTCAAGTGCACGACGTTTCCCTTCCCCTTTAACAAGGAAAACTGGTACATTTTCGTCAACCAATTCCAACGTTCCGTGGAAAAACTCGGATGATGATATTGCTTTTGTACGCACCCATTGCATTTCTTCTAGGACACACATTGCAAACAGGTAGACTTCACCCCACATTTCACCATCACCAACCCAGATGTTGTAAGGTTCCTTATAATAGTTTTTTGCAATTTCATCCGCAATCGGCTCAAATTTCTGCTTAGCTTTTACCAGATTTCCGGGTAGCTTTTTCAATTGATCAGCAAACTCTTGATACCTTGGAAATTCATTTCGATTGGCAAGAAGTTTAAATATAAGCATAAACATTTCCATGTATTCGAATTCCACACCATCTTTTGCTCTATTTGGGATAACCCAACGGCTCAACTTTTCTAATGGAGCATCTGGTGTGCCTACAAGGGAAACAACGCGGTATCCATTTTCTTTACACCATTCTGCAGCACGAACGGTTTCTTTCGTATCCCCAGATTTTGATGACATAATTACCAAAGAATCCTTGGATAATTGGCGGTGACCTGTAAGAATGACCTCGGCCGCTTGTTCAGCATATACCGGCACATCACTTAATTGCTTGAGCATTTCCACAACAGGTAGCATGATGGCAATCGAACCACCAACGGAGATAAAAAATATATTTTCATATCCTTCCCGCGAAATTTCATCTGCAACATGCTCTATTCTTTCGCGAGTTTCATAAGTTGTTTTTCCATCTTTCAGGTATAATTCTTCATCAAATTTCAACATATTGTTTTCCTCCCAAGATGTGTATTATATTATATTTTGCTTTTAAGAATGTCGTCAAAATCCCCAAAAATGTCTTCTTGAAGGTCAATACCTCTGCCAGTTGTGATGCGATAGGCAAGGATTTGAAAAGGAATCACAAGCAATAAAGGACTTTTAAACTCATCCAGCTCTATTCCGATGGACAATGTTTTATTTCCATCCGCATTGCCAGTAGCAATTGTAAAGCAATGGTCTGTGTATCCCGAAAAGTACGCACTTAATTTCTTCAATCTTGTTGCATGCGGACTTTTTGTTTGAATGAAATATAATCCATACGATTCATTTACCTCTAAATATGGTCCATGCATGAAAGCCTCTAATTCAAAACCTTGTGTAGGGACCCGAACGGTTTCTGTAAACTTTGTTTCACTTTCTTTTGCAGTCCCGACTGTTGGACCATATCCAACAGTTGCGAAGCGTGGAATTTGATTTAGTTCATCAGCAAATTGACGATAAAAGCTTTCTGTACGCTCTATGACGGAGGGTATGCTTTCAATTGCCACATCAAATTCAGCAATTTCTTTCAATACCTCTTCCTCACTCAGGTTTCCAAGCACATGTCCCGCAACCATACCCATTAGCATCAAGGTTAGTACCGTAGCAGAAAAACCTTTAGTTACATATCCTACTTTCTCCACACCACTACCAATATCAATTACTAGGTCTGTAGCATTCGCAATCGGACTATCCAAATTTGCGGTAAGAACAGCGGTAGGAATATTTCCGAGCGAATTTGCTTTTTTTACTGCTTCAATTGTTGAAGAACTATGCCCGCCTTGTGAAATAGCCAGGATAAAATCTGTAGATGATTTTACCTTTTCATAATGAACAAATGTAAATGGTTCGATTACCTCGATCGAGATTCCAGCCATTTTTTCCATATAATATTTTGCACTTAATGTCGCATTAAGACTTGAACCGGTTGCAAGTATCAGCCAATGTTTTGGTTGTTTCTCGTCGATAAGTTGTTTAAACGACTGAAGATTGTCATTGTAATTGCTTATTATTTCCCTACATGTTTTTTCTTCTTCATGGATGTAATCCATCATCGTCTCTTTCAACATTATCAACTCCCTCCAATTTAAGAATATGATGTTGCTTTGATGGACAAATCTTTATAAAAAGGTGCCTGATATAAAATCAGCTAAATATACCTGCCCACGCACCCAGGATACTGACAACAGCGATCCCGATTAAAATAGTTGTTGCCTTGACTTCTTTTCCGAGTAGCCAATAAATAACCCCAAAGGCAGCCAGAGGCAACAGTCCAGGCATGATACCATCCAAGATATCTTGCACAGCTGTGGCAGATTCGCCGCTTCCTATCTTTAATGGAACATCAAGGGAAATCATGTCTGCGCTCATTCCGCCAATAACCATCAGCCCCAATATTGCTGCTCCAAATGTCAAATTACCCATTGTTCCATTTTCCTGCAATTTTTTCAAAAAGCCTGTTCCCATTTTGTAACCGACCTTCGTCAAAATATAACGAAGAGCAATGTGAGGAACATTAAAAACGAGTAAAAATAGAATCGGTCCCAGAATATTTCCCTTTAACGCCAAGGATGTACCAATTCCGGTTGCGATGAGTCTAAGGGTCCCCCAGAAAAAGGAATCACCAATACCAGCTAGGGGGCCCATTAAGGATGCTTTTACCGTATTAATCGATGAAGAATCAAACTTGGAATCTGTTGCATTTTGTTTTTCCATGGCTGCCGAAATACCCAATATCATCGTGACAATATGTGGCGTCGTATTAAAAAATTCCAGGTGACGTTTCAAAGCGGCGGATAAATCGCCCTTTTTCTTATACAGCTTTTTCAATATTGGAATCATGGCGTAGGTGTAAGCCAGACTTGCCTGACGTTCATAGTTCCATGAAAATTCCATCTGAAACGAGCGCCAAAACAATCGATTTAAATCTTTTTTGCTGATTTCTGGCGATTTTTCCGGCGACTTTTCCTCCTGTTTGATCCCATTATCGTTAGAAATCTTCGTCGTCATCGTCCATCACTCCTCCTTTTTCTGTGGCCAATTTCTGCGTTTGCATCACATTTACCATAACAACTGCAACAATTGCACCTAGTAATGCGATACCGGTTACCGGTACCTTTAAATAGGCAACAATTAAAAATCCCAAGAAGAAGTATGGTGCTACCTGCTTATTAATTAACAACCTTGCCAACATGGCAAAACCTAATGCCGGAATAAGCCCTGTTGCCACTTCAAGGCCCGTTTGTACTGGACTAGGAATGGCATCCAAAACATTCTTAATTGCATCGCTTCCAGCAAAATACGAAATGAATACAATCGCACCTATCATGGTAGACATTCCCAAACCACCTAATACATGCATTATTGTAATACCCCGGATGTTGGCTTCTTCCGCATATTTATCCGCTTTGTGAAGAACGATTGGAAGCACGACACCCATATATAAATTTTCAAAGATCAGTGCTAACGTAGCAATCGGCAAGCCCAGCAATAAAGCTGTTTCCGCACCAGCTCCGGAAGATATGGCAAAAGCAGTCCCCAATACGCCCCCAACTACTACATTGGGTGGGATTGCTGCACCAACGGAAAAGGCTCCGATAAAAGCCAATTCTAAAGTAGCCCCCATAATAAGACCTGTTTTGACATCGCCCATTACCAACCCGGTAAGCATGCCCGTTACGATTGGACGGGATATCAAACTCGTACCAAGGGCATATTCACTTTGGGCCACAAAAGCAATCAAGCCTAATAATAATGCCGTAATCATAGTAAATTCCCCCAATCGCTGCTTGCTTTAAATGACAGTACTAGCAAGAACCTTTTTATCATTAGGAACCTGTCGAATTTCTACTTCTACACCTTTTTCAATCATTTTCTTCACTAGTTTCTCTTCCTCAGGCAATAGATTTATTGCTTTGGAAATTTTTCTGCTTCCTTCCTTTGCCTTCACACCACCCAGATTTACTTGCTCAATGGCCGGATAGGCTTCGGATAGTTTCTGCGCATCTGCAACAGATTCAACGACAATGAAAAGTTTATATTTATCTGTCGCCCCGCTTTGTAAAGCTTTGATAGAATCCTCAATGTTTTTGATAACAAGCTTTACACCCTGAGGCTTGGCCAGTTTAATCGTCGTTTTACGCAAATCGTTAACTGGCACATCATCGTTAGCTATTAAAATACAATCCGCTCCCAAATTTTGTGTCCAGGAGAAGGCAACTTGTCCGTGCAACAAGCGATGGTCTACGCGAAGCAATTTAATCATATCTGCTCATCCTTTCATCAAAAGTCTTCATTCGTTGGTACGTCCTGGATAACTTGATTGCAATACAACATCGCATCTTTCGCATTTTTTATGGATGTATGGATCAATTCATCGGTAGTTATTTTGAAATTCATCTGTGTGACCAGTTCAATCACTAATGCTAAATTCAACCCAGCGATTAAGTGGATTCTTGTATCGTCCAGCAGTTTCATGCACTCGTTATTAACACTACCGCCAAATATATCCGTAACAATAATCAATTCATCATCATGATTGATTTGCACCATTACCGATTCCAATTGCCTATTCAAATCATCTTCCTCATGCTTATAAGCACTAATTGTAAAAACATTGTCATGCTTACCAGTGATCATTTCTGTCGAATCAAGAATTCCTTCAGCCAGTTTTCCATGGGAAGCCAATAATAGATATCTCATTCCTATCCCCCTTCACTAATCTTTCTATCATCTTAGTAAACGCAAAAAGCGTGCCAAGTTAGTGGCACGCTTTAAAAATTTTTGGTTATTCTTTTAGAAAACGGTTTCCTCTACGGGATCTGCCGCAATATAATCATAAATGTATCCGATTTCAGCAATGTTTATTTCGACACTGTATATGGATTCAATGACACTAAATGCTTCTTTTATTATTTTTATCGTATTTTTATGACACTTCATAAACTCATTAATATTAGGATACGTTTTTATCGGTTCCTGTCGAATTAGACGCTCTACTAAACAGCTTGTATGGACATATAAGCCTACCTTTTTATCGTTTGTAATCTTCTGGTTTATTAACATTTCCAATCGATTTAGGAATTCTTCAACATGAGTAATGATTTTCTCTGTATCCAGGATGGTAATGGAATCAATTACTCGTTCAAGTGAAAAATTTCGCAAAAGATTATTATTTATAACCTCAATTTGGTCATTACCAATTACAGATTTAAATATTTTTCTTAGCTTTCCCTCCTCCTGACCAGAAATTAAATCCTCAATAGAAATATAATCCACCTCATTTATTCTCGGGTCAGCGGTTCCTACTATTGCCAAAACATCATACAGTTGAAATATGGCATCCGTATAACCAGATTCCTCTAATCTGTTATAATCATGTGCAATGATTTTCAATTCCTGATCCTGAGGAATACTATTCTCTAATAGTTTCTGAATTTGTAAAGCTGTTCCCATTCCTGTAAAACAAGATGTGATAATCGCCTTTTCTTTTTTCTTTTCCGGGTAGATGATGCTATATTCGGTCTCAATGGCGGTTTTTAACTTTTCAATCATATCTTGTAAATAAGTTCTTTTTTTAAGCATTTCTCCAACTAATAAGGCCATTTGTGTAGAGACATTGTTAATGATCGCAATCGGCTCATTCATATATTTCATGAACTGTGAATAAATATCCTTCAATGAGCCCATATCTACCAAAATTACCAACCCATTAGAAACATCCGTACGTTCAACATACTGCAGAACACTTTTTACAATATCGTCTATTGATGTGTCCAGTGGCATATCAAAAGCCTCAAATATATTTTCATGAAGCAAACGGTTCGCAACGTTGGCAATACTACTTGCCGTAGCATAGCCGTGCGCCAAAATAATAGCCCTCATACGCTGGTTGCTGACCGGTTCAATCGATTGGCTTCTCAAGTAAAATGTTAGGATTGATTCATCGATTTTGCTAATGTGTACATCAAGTTTATTATTTAACAGTTCAACCAGCTGCTTTACTAATAAAAGTTCCGATTGGTAATTTTCTGAAACAAAAAGATCCATTTGATCAATGATTTTCCCCTGCTCAGCTGACCATTCTATAGCTGCGTTTCCCTTAAAATAAAGAAAGTGTGCCATGGCAAATACACTGTTTCCATTGAATTTTACGTTATTCGTGTTTTCTACATAACTAATAATTGCCTGTACATTTACTGTAATAACCTCCAGGAGGGCACCAGTACTTTTGTTCGTATTAAAAATGAATCTGTCGAATAAAGCAAGGATTTCATTAAAAATATGTTGTTCCAAGTACTTATTGTCCAAGTTTTGTTCATATTTATCTTGAAATAAACGCAAGATGGTATCATATGTCTTCTTAATATCATCTGTACGCGATAAATTTGATTCAAAAAGTTGATGCAATGTTGCAGTAGGCTCGATGATGACTTCACTGTTATGCTTCAATTTCCGATCAGTTGGTTGGATTGTTTCCCGCAAAATGGTATCAGGCAGATCATACAGCGAAATGGATATACGGTCTGATTGTGTATCTTTTGCAAAGGATGATGCTACCAAATATTTAATCGTATTTTTCAAATCACCCAGGTTACCTTGATAATGATGTTTTGTCAGTGCATCCAAGGCCCGATTTGAAACATGAATCGGCAAATTAACCTTTTTTGCTTCGTTGATCAAAAACATATATACAAATTGCTTTTTTTCCTTGGCCTCTCGCTGTTCAAGACTTGGAATCGTTATACGTATAGGAATCCGGCGTAAGAATGTTTTAAGAAAATTCCCCTCGAGATCTAAGGTTGTTGCAAAAATAATTCTTACATTTACATGATGCCAACCCTCTGTTTCTCCCATTCTGCGATAAACTCCTTGATCAAGGAATGTAAATAGCTTTTCCTGACCTTCTTCATCCAACCGGTGAACCTCATCTAAAAATAAAATACCGCCATCTGCAACCTCCAGCATTCCTTTTGTAGTTTGATCAGCTCCTGTAAAGGCACCTTTCACATAACCAAATAGGTTACTAGAAAGTAGTTCAGGGTTATTTGCATATTGTGCACAATTGAAACTAATAAAAGGAGCATTTTTTGGCAATACCCCTTTTTCGACACTATACTGGTAAATAAGGTTGGCAGTATAACTTTTTCCAGCACCCGTTGGTCCACATAAGATAAGTGGTAGACCGCCATCTGGATACAGTACGGATGATTTTATTTGTTCAATCGCTTTTTTTAAACTTCCATCTGATCCAACTAATTGATTAAAAATATCAATATTATTGGTTGTGCTATCAATTTGGGTTTTAACTGATTCCAAACTATCAAAAACACAGGTTTGAATAGGAGAAAAAATGTTTTCAAACACGCCACGATGTAAAAAATAAACTGGTCGTGTATTAATTTTAATCACTTTTTCTTCATCTACCATTTGATTAAGGTATTGACTTATTGTGTTGCGCTTAACATTAAAAAGTTCTGCCATTTTATTTGCCGTGAATTCATCTGAAGGGCTATCTATATGAAATAATGGCGTTTTCTCCTCAAGGAAATGAAGTAAATCTCCTTTCAACATCTGTGTCACCCCTTGTTGTTATTCTAGTACAATTGTGCCACTTCAATTATAAGACTTTTTCAAACAAGATGAAATGTTTATTGTTTCCAATATTCTATAGTATGCACTTGATTTCTGTTTCGTCAACTACTGTCTCAACTACTAAAGTCATAATCATAACCACCCGTTCAACGGGTGGTTATGATTATACACAACTATTAATTAGTTCTATTGCTTTTGGCACCGAATCAACGTCCCATATCGGTATAACCCACGGTGGATTATTCACTTTTGTTTCCCTATCCTTCCTAACAGACACCGATGGATTCTGTAACCAAATAGAATGCATCCCAACTTGATTTGCCCCAATAATGTCCGTATCCCACGTGTTACCTACCATTATTCCATCGCTAGCTTTTATACCAAGATCATCCAACACCATATTATAAACAATTGCATCCGGTTTCTCCGGGATATTCGGATCTAACTCAGATTGCGTTGCGTATACATATTCAAACAGTTCAAGAACTCCAAGTCTCTTTAGTAGCTTTTTAACCGCGTTACTATCACTACGTGCAGTGTTACTTAGAATTGCATTTTTTAGGTCAAACTTATTAATTGTTTTAAGTACTTCGTCTACATTTTTTCTTAACTTTATGTCTGGATATTCATTAAGCGGTTTTAAATCCATTCCTCCAGGCGGGGGAGTGGTAATAGTTTCCCCTAGATCCCAAATAACATATGAAACCACATTTCAACACCTCTACTTCCATTGCTATCCGACAAGTATTTGTCTTTTATTCAATTAATCATCAATTTAAGTGGAATATTAATCCTCGCATTCCATCCAGTGTGCTCGATAAACATCTGATCAAACAGGAGAAATACAATAAGTCAATTTTTTAATCTACTATAATACGGATTATTGAAAAGTACAAATTGGCCAGTACAGCTTTAAGGATTAAATTTCTTTAGATTTTCCTTGTTTATACAAATCCCTCAAACTGTATTTCAATAATTCAAGCAAAAAATTGGATACAGGGGTTATGGTTAATGGAATTGATTACTGAGTTCGAAAGCTTATTATTAATGCGTGGCCATGAACACTGGGTTTGCTGCCAAAAGTAAAGGACAACCATTAATAATAGCCATACGAATTGGCAAGAACTTGAAACTATTAATTATGCTGTTCTCAAACTTTCACCAAATTTGTATCCAGATCCCGCGAGATTGACTGTATAGATGGATGAATATCCAATCGATAATCACTCACTTGTTGAAGAGATTCCTGGTTTAAAAAATACAATAGTTTTTAAGCGAATTCTTTGGTGGTAGATGGGAAAATTGGTGCAGACCTTATCATTGATGTTAAGACTTTTCACAATATCAATCATATAGTCCAACTCGATTTTGGAACAGCACTTTATAAACAGCCAATAAACCAATTCACCATTAAAATAAAGTAGCCTATCAAGATTAAAACTATCGGCTACTTTATTTATTCCCTTTACCAAAGATATTCTCTTTAATAAATTACTCTGCTTTGTCTATGCTTTTATCCAAGCCCTCAATATTTAATCATTCTTGATAATATCATTTCCCTATACCTGCATCCCATTTAAGGTATCTTTACCTTCCTCAATCACATCATTTTCAACATCCTTACCAACAGATTCCCATTTAATTAATGAAGTTGCAATCAAACCGGCTATTGGGACTAAGGTTAAAATAAGCATCGTTTTAGCCAGCCCTACAGCAGCAAGAACCATCGGGAAAAAGAATAAACCAAACATACTACCTACCTTATTTGCTGCTTCCGATGCACCAGTTCCTAAGGCACGAAGAGAAGTTGGATAAGAAGCTGCTGCAATTGTTTTTCCTTGAGGGCCTGGTCCAGCAGAGTGTGCAAATATAAAAGTTGCAATTGGCAAAGCTGAAAGCAGAATATTCGAATGTCCATATATCAATCCGATATATATTAAGCTAGCTGCAACAACCGCAAATCCGTATATGGCTAATTTTCTGGTTCCCATACGAACAGTTAAGTAAGCACCAAAGAATCCCCCTAATATTCCGAACAAATTAAAAATTATAGTCCCATAAATACTATTTATCATCCCTTGACCAAAAATATATCCGGAAATAATCGGAATATAAAACCCTAATGAATAGTATTGCATTGTTTGAGTAATCGAAATAATCCAGGCAAGGAATGAACGTGCTCTGTATCTTTTATGAAAAAGCAGTTTAAACGACGATGGCTTGTTATCGCTTTTTTGATCCGTATCCAATGATTTATTGACAATCGTAATATTGTATGTCTTTTCTACAATTTTTATTGCTTCCTTTATAGGTAAATTATTTGCGGCCCATAATGGACTTTCTTTCATGTAAGCTATCCTAAGAAAAAATACTGCTAGCGCAAAAACTGCCCCTAAACCTACCGCCCATCGCCATAAATATTCTTCAGCATGCAATAAATACACCATTAGCCCTATTACTCCTGACGAAACTGTAGCCATATACCAGACCGGTTGCCATAAATTAAGATACTTTCCTTTTTGCTTAATATTGCTAAGTTCTGCAATAAAACTAAAAGCTACAGGTGTTTCTATTCCAACTCCAATTCCCATAAGACAACGAAATATTAGCAATACTGCGTAATTATGTGCTAAAGCGGCTCCAACAGTGGCCAGTACAAGTAGTAACAAATCAACCAAGAAAATGAAAGCCCTACCAAATTTATCAGTTAAATATCCACCAAAAATCGCTCCAAAAAATCCGCCAATCGCCATAATTGCTGTAAGTGTGCCCACTTGAAAAGATGATAGTTGAAACTGTTCGGTTAGCTGTTCAGTCCCTATACCAAGGCTAACAAAATCATAAGCCTCAACAAAAACACCTCCCAAAGCTAACCAAATTAATAATACGCTCTTTCTTTTCATTGGATTTCTATTAACAAATTGAACTAGATCGTCCTTGGACCGTACGACAAGGTTACCATCACTCAATAGTTTCTACCTCCTATACCAACAAACTTATTTTTCAACTCCTATGAAATTGGTATCATTCTTAAATTTTTTATTCTCAAAATCGCAAAAAGCTATGTTTGGTGTCTCTTCATACCAACTCATATAACATTTCAAATCCATGAAAGGGTTCTGTAAGTAGCTAAAAGTTCCGTTCGGTTTTATGTTTACTACTACTTTTGACAGACCCCTTTCAAAAGAATTAGAATTCTATTATCAACATATTTCCTAGAGGCAACAATCAATGTAGTTTAGTCAATCTGTGTGTGAGATTTTTTGTTTGACTATGCAGTTCCTTATAGATATGAAACATTTCATCATACATCTCTCTATTATTTAAATCTGGAATAACACGATCAATCACAACTTGACATTGATTTACTGCTTCTTTTAAGTCTGAGAACCAACCTATAGCGGTTGCAGTTAATAAACAGACACCGAATGAGGCGTCACTTTCTTTTGGAATTTCCATCTCCGAATTTAAAATATCGGCGATTATTTGCACCCATACTTTTCCTTTGCTTCCGCCACCAATGATTCTCATAGCATCCATTTGAGGGATATTAAGCTCGTGGGACGCGTCGCGAAGAGAATACCCCACTCCTTCTAATATTGCCCTTGCAAAGTGTGAACGATTATGTCTCGCCGTGCACCCAAAAAAGCTCCCTCTTAAATTCGGATCCCAATGTGGACATCTTTCTCCATTTAAATATGGTTGAAAAATCAAACCTTCTGCCCCAGGCCCGATGTTTTCTATCTCCTGATCTAGTACGCCGTATATTTTTTCATCTATTATATTTTGTTGAAGATCCTGGCAGAATCCCTCTTTAAACCAGCGAAGGGAAGACGCAGCAAAGTTGGTGCCGCTATTATGATAATAATTCCCCTTAATAACGTGCTCATAAGATGTCAGTTTTGGGTTCTTCGATAACTGATCTGTAACAACTGTGACATTACCCGCTGTTGCAAGTTTAACCACTCCATCACCAATATCAGTTGCACCAGAACCATATACTTCAGCAGCTGTATCTGCTGTACCTATAATTAATGGAATTCCTGAACGCACCCCTATTTTTTCAGCCATTTTAGTAGTTAAGTTACCTGCTTGATCGGTGGGCAGATAAACGTTTGGAAGAACTTTGCGGTCTAACGAAATCATAGAGCATACACTCTCAGACCATTCATGTTGATTCATATCAAATAATAGTGTCCCTTCAGCCTCTATATAATCGGTAGATAACTCACCGCAAAACCGATAACGTACATAGTCTTTTAAAAATACAATCTTATGGATCTGTTCGAATACCTCCGGCTCGTTATCGCTGATCCATTTTAGGTGCGACAACGTCCATGTTGGAGTAGGAGAATTATTGGTGATAGACATAATCATCTTTCCACTCGTTTCTGTTAACTCCTTTACTTGCTCACCACTACGTTGATCATTCCACATGATTGCATTTCGCAAGACGCGGTTATTTTGATCTAAAAGTACAGCCACATGGTGAGGAGCCGAAAATCCGATTGCGCTTACATGTTGTCGTTCTTGATCTGAAAATCCTTTTAAAGTCTTCTGAACCCCTAGAATCGCTGCTTCTATCCATTGCTCCGGATCTTGTTTAACCCAAAGCGGATGAGGGTAATACGATGGATAAGAAACATATGCATCGGAGATTACTTTTCCGTTTGAAGCCAAACATGTAACCTTGCAACCACCGGTACCATGATCAATTCCTAAAACATATTGGTTGGTCAACATTCACCCCCCTCTCCTATTTGAATCATGACCTTCATCACATCATCGCCCTGATCAATACGTTTAAATCCTTCTTCAATGGCATCATCCAAAGAAGTAACATGGCTAATCAAATCGCTCGTTTTAAATTGTCCTGTTTCAATAAGATGAATAGCTCGCTCAAAATCCCCCTTTGTATAGACCCTTGATCCTACTATATTTAGTTCTTTTGCGATGACTGTATATGTGTCAATAGTAAATAACTTATTGGGTAGTCCTATGATGACAACGGTTCCTTTGGTCGATGTCAACAAAAGAGTATCGTTTAGACCTGGATTTGTACCAGTTACCTCAAATGAAACGTCAACCCCAAACCCGTTTGTAACTAACTCAATCTTATTTTTAATATCTTCTTGTTGTGGGTCAATGACCGAAAAACCTAATTCCTCTGCTTTTTGTTTACGAAAGTTATTAATTTCCGATATATATACATTAGCGCCTTGAAGCCTGGCAACGTATGCTGTTATTAGGCCAATTGGACCGCCCCCGATGATTAAGGCATTCTGCTTAGCTTTTAATCCAGATTTTTTTACAGCATGCACTCCCACAGCCAACGGTTCAACAAAAGCGGCATCTTTAGAACCCATAGTAGACTTGATCCGAAATACTTTATCTTCTGGAACTTTAATATACTCCGCCATAGACCCGTCAGCGTCTACACCGATTAAATTAAATTCCTTACAAAGATTGTAATCGCCATTTTGACATACTTCACATTTTCCACAACCATATATCGGTTCAACAGTGACCCGGTCGCCAACTTGAAACGGTGATTCCGAATTACCGATTTTTTCAATCACCCCGGAAAATTCATGTCCAATCGTAATTGGCGGTACTAGACGCCCGTAGCCACCATGCCAGATGTGTATATCCGTGCCACAAATGCCCGTATAGGAGACACGAATAAGTACTTCATCTTTTCCAATCGTAGGAATTTCCTTTTCCTGAATAGTCAACCGATGATTTCCCTCATATACCAAGGCTTTCATTTTTAACCCCTCCTACCAAATTCCAAAGCCTAATTTACCAGGATTCATAATTCCTTTTGGATCAATAGTCTTTTTAATCTCTAATAAACTATCAAATGCTGAACCATATAATTCTGGCATCATCCAACCGAGGTTCGAACCGATTCCGTGATGTTCATTTAACAATGCACCGTTCTTCAAATTTACTCTGGAACAATCTGTCCATATTTTACGATGTAATCGAAACACTTCATTCGCATCTTCAGGTGGATTTTCAATATAGAAGCGATCGTAAATCATTGTTCCCCATGGGTACCAGTGCGAAAAATGCGCCATGTACTGAGCGTCCCATTCTTGATATCCTTCTTCGATAAGTTTTTTCTTCTCTTCATAAAGTTGATGGATACGATCATAGGTTGTAGCAGTTTCAACCGTTCCATAAAGTAATGGATAAGAAGGTTGCAACGGTGGCTGATAAAAATCATAACGATGGTTCCACCAATATGTTCCGGGCTCCTCTCCCAGATCCTCTCCTCCATGGGACGCACAAATTTCCAGGACTTTCTTTTGGTGTACTTTTGCAATTTCTTCAAAACCATCTACCATGATGACCATATTGACTCCTTCAGCATCCATTCCGGTCCCTTTTAAAGACCTTTTGGTAGAACCCGGATCATATAAACGAATGACAGCGGGATTGAGCCTTTTAACCATAATCTCACGTCCAGCCTCAATACCATCATGAATATTCCTAAACTTCACCATCCGAAACAAGCGTGTTTCAGGAATAGGATCCAAACGCATTCGAATTTTCGTGATCACACCTAACGTCCCTTCTGATCCTACAAACAACTGCAGTATCCCTGGACCACAAGCATGATTTGGTAACGGCAGCGTTTCAATTACTTCTCCATCAGGTAAAGCAACTTCGACAGAAAGCACCATATCTTCGGCTTTTCCATATTTAGTCGACATCACTCCAGATCCTCGGGCCGCTATATATCCACCAAGCGTTGCTATATCAACTGAAGATGGGTAATGAGCCAGCATAAGACCTTGTTCATTAAGTTTATTTTCCAGCACCCGGCCATTGATCCCCGGTTGAGCCGTAAGAATTAAAGATTCCTTATCAATGTCAAGTATTTCATCCATTCTTGTTAAATCTAACAAAATGCCTTTATAGAGAACTGTTGCACCGCCTTGGGTCCCCGATCCACCTCCACGAGGAACTACCGGAATTTTATATGTATGACATATCTTTAGTACTTTCGATGTTTCTTCTGTTGTTAATGGCTTAACAATAAAATAAGGCGTTGGCAGTTCCTTTCCTTTTTCCTCCCACATATGGGTTAACCAATATTGATCGGTTAACAAATCTTCTTTTTTTTCTTCCACTCCAATGACATTATCAGGCCCGACAGCATCTCTTAATTCAGAACCTAACATTGCTAACATATATTCATCCAGTTTCATTCTACTTCACTCCTGTATAAGCTTTTTACTTAAATTACTATCAATTGTCACATCTATAATCATCTATGCTTACTTATTTCATCTATCTGTATAACGTGATGTAGTAAGAATAAAAATCCCCTCTGAAATAAGAATCCAACAATTCAATCGGTTCTTGTTCTTCAGTGTACGAAACCCTTTCGAAGAAGAATAATGGTGTAGTATCCTCAAGGCCTATTTCTTTACAAATATTTGGAGCATTAACTGCCTCCATTCGTTGTTCCGCTTTTTCAATAGCTAAATTTTTCTCCTCAAGGTAAGTATAAAACGATGTATCGGAAAGGTTAATTTGATCCAAATCAGGCACCCTATATACAGGCACAACCATGCTCTGCAAACCCACAGGATCGTCATCAACCATCCTTATCCGACTAATATAAAAGACTTCTTGTTCTTTAGTAAGACCTAGAGCAATTTGTTCTCTTTGATTTGGCCGCCTTCTTTCTTTTAATAGTACTTTGGAGGATGGTTTGTACCCTAATTCTTTCATATCCTCATAAAATCCTGTTAAGCGGTTTAAATTTCTTTTAAGTTTTTCTCTTGAGACAAAAGCACCTACTCCATGAACTCGATAGACCAACCCCTCATTTACTAGCTGACTAACAGCATTTCTAGCCGTCATACGGGAAACGCCATAACGTTTAACTAATTCTTCTTCAGTCGGAATCTTATCGTTCACTTTATATTCCTCATTGATAATTTGCCCTCGTATTACTTGTGCTATTTGTAGATAAATAGGAACAGGACTGTTTTTTGTTATCATGTTAGCCCTCCAATCTCTTCTTTTTAAACAAAAGAGATATAGTTGTATATACATCTATACTTAGATTAACATATTGAGAGCAGAACAGTCAATTTATTTTTTGAATTTATTAAATTTAATAATCTTAAATTAAATGTAAAGACACTTATTGGAACCAGGTTATGCTACCAGGAGCAAATGAAGCACGGGGACGGCTGACGCCTGTACAATACATTGAATTTGGTTTTACATTTGAAGAACATTTGCTTCCAGACTTAATCTCAAAACATATAAAAAAGGCATCTGAATACCCAACCAAAAAATTACGATTATGAATTCAATTCGAATTACAAATTAAGTGAAGCAAAAGGATTTGGATATTGGAATTATTGATTGAGAGATTAAAGATGTAAAAATTTCTAACAATGACCTTTGCTGAAATGGTAATAATAATGCCTAAGAACTTTGAAGAATGCAATACTGAAAAAGACATAGATATCAATGATCTTCCCAATCGAATATGGATAATTAGGGAAAATGGTTCTGGAACAAGACATGTCACTGACAGCATGTTTAATGATCAGGTCCAAATAACGCTGCTTTGCATCTAATACGACAGAATTCACTTAATTTTACAATCTATTGATATTGTAGAACTTAGGATACTTTGTCACAGGACTTCGACCTAGGATTCCTACCAATTGTTATCAGCCACCTAACATCATGGCACTACTAGGTTCGGACTTTCACTTACCGGCAATTAGGTCTGCTAGGAAATCATTAAGCAAAGATCCCTATAGATCAAAAGGCCTCTATTTCTTTATAAAAACTACTTATTTATACCCTTTTAATTATTTAGAAATTTCTATACTATTAAAGAAATCCTTTTGACAAAGAGGGGGTTTAACAATTTATTTCACCTCAGATAGTTCATCAAGAAAAATCTTGCATGATAGGAGATGGAAAAATGAAAAAAGTCATGTTTAGCTTAGTCATCCTAGTATTTTTTTCAACTTTGTTTCTATTAAATGAGAATGTTGCATCAGCCAAAAAGCAAGATCAACCCTTATTAAATCCGAATAGGCTATTGAACATCGCTCATCGGGGTGCATCTGGTCATGCTCCAGAGCATACACTAGCGTCCTATGAATTGGGTGAGAAAATGAAGGGAGATTACATTGAAATTGACCTACAAATGACGAAAGACGGTAAACTAATTGCCATGCATGATGAAAAAGTAGATCGTACGACTGATGGAACTGGCTATGTAAAAGATTTTACACTGGAAGAAATCAAACAGCTTGATGCGGGATCATGGTTCAATGAACAATACCCGGACAAAGCAAAACCGGAATACGTGGACCTAAAAGTCCCGACGCTAGAGGAGATCATTGAAAAATTTGGCAGAGGTTCTAGGTACTATATCGAGACCAAATCTCCAGACGTTTATCCTGGTATGGAGGAGGAACTTCTAAGAATACTAAACAAATATAAGCTAATGGGACCGAATGCTCCATCGAGTAAGGTTCTGATTCAATCCTTTAGCCAAGAAAGTCTAGAAATTGTACACTCGATGAACCCAAATGTTCCACTTATTCAATTAATCTCTTATTCCGAACCTGCAACGATTACTGATGAAGAATTGAGAGCAATTGAAGAATATGCAGTAGGAATTGGCGCAAGTCATACTAAAATAAATCGAAATTATGTTAAAAAAGTTCGTGAACATGACTTGCTGATGCATCCATACACGGTAAATACTAGGGAAGATATGGAAAAAGTCTTGGATTGGGGCGCAACCGGTATGTTTACCAATTACCCGGATGTGTTGAATAATGTCTTAAAAGCAAGGTGATTATTGCAAAGGAACGATGTCGAAAGGAAAACTTTCGCTTCGTTCCTTTTGTAAATCATATTTAATGAACCTTACTATCTGTTACTTTGCAATAGGAATGGGCTTCCAAAACTTATGCAGAATTAGTTGTTAATGGGCTGTGCCGCCTTTTAAGGTGAGATTTCCTATAATGAGGAGCGATTGCGCTCAACCTTTATCAATTTTTAATTCATGAGGGGATGTTATCATCCAACCTACTATTCGAAAAAGTAATGGGAACTAAAAAAGTGCCATTTAAAGGAAACTAAATGGCAGATTACTAATTATAGTTAATCAAAAACATCAGTTGAAAATATTGCCATTTCGATCTGTGATAAATGAAAATGTAGTAAAACTAGCGACACTCCAAATCTCCTCCTAGATGGCTCAAGTTTGTGTAACCCCTTTCACTTGACGCTTCTCGAGCAAATCCTTATAATAAATTTGACCTATGGTAAAACCTTTATTTGAAAAAAGTTATGTTAATAAATTTCTAGTGGGAGGAAAATTGAAGTGAGCAAAATAGTCAACATGGTCGATTCACAAGTTATCGCTTCTGTTAAACACACTAAGCATTTAGATGCAGCATCTACCTCCAACGCGAATATTGTATTTCTGCTAACGGGTGATTTACTAAGCACACCGGAATATTTAAATAGATTACATAAAAGAGATAAACAAACATTTCTTCATATTGATTTTGTTGAGGGTCTTTCAAATTCAAAAAATGCAATTAAATACATTGCTAGAGCATGGAAACCAAAAGGTATCATAACAACGAGAAGTAGCCTAATTAAATATGCTAAAGAAGAAGGATTAATGGCTATTCAAAGAATTTTTCTTATCGATAGAAATGCTATGGAAAAAGGAATTGAATTAGCACATTATTGCCAACCGGATGCAATTGAAGTTTTACCTGGTATTATGCCGAATATTATTGATAACATGACTAAATTAACCCGCCTACCAATTATTGCAGGCGGATTAATTAGTAATAGAAATGAAATATTAAACGGATTACAAGCAGGAGCATTAGCTATCTCCTCTGGAAACCCACAGTTATGGAATTTCGACTTTTAAGTTTAAAATATCCTTAATACTATTAAGAGTGAAATTTGGCTTATATGGCGACTTTTTTAGCATACTCACATCTGTTATGCCGGTGAGTACCAAAATAGAATTCAAACCAAAATCAATGCCCATTTTTATATCGGTTTCTATTCTATCTCCAACCATAAAACACCTCTCAGGTGGAATCATTAGTATGTCGTCCACTATAAATTGGGCTGCCAATAAAGAAGGTTTACCAAGTACTATTTCTACTTTTTCACCAGTTGCACCCTCCACGGCCCCAATGATAGCACCACAATCCGGTACTTGCCCATATTTCATCGGACAAGTACGATCGGGATTTGTAGCTATTATACAAGCTCCTTTTTTCCAAGCTTGAAAAACTAGATTCAATTTATCATAGGTGAACTTTCTATCCCAACCTAAAACAACATATTTAACCTCATTTGGATTATCGGAAATTTTAATATTAAATGATGTAACCTGGTTCACTAAAGGTTCTTCCCCAATAATCATAACTTTTTCATTACAATTTAATTTACCATTTAAGTATTTTGCAACAAGTAAATTAGAATTAATTACGTCTTCATTGTCCGCTTCAATACCAAGAGAATTTAATTTTTGAACATATGACTCAATTGTTTCTATAGACTTATTCGTTAAAAAAACTACTTTGTCCCCACGTTCTCTTAAGACCCTAATTGTTTCGGCCGCTCCATCTATTGCATTATCTTCAAGATACACCGTTCCATCTAGATCTAAAATGTAACCGTTTTGCATACCTTGACCCCTCCCCTTTAATATATCAATCTCATTTGGACCCCTTGTTTGTTAGTTTTTCAGCGATAGCCTGAAATATAACTACTATGACCACAAGAATAATTGACATTGCTGCAGCTGAATAATACTCAGCTCTCATAACATTCTGGAAAATGGCCAAACTCATTGGGGCCCAGTCAGCCGGGGCCATTAAAATTGATATACTGGTTTCTTTAATAACTGTCACAAATACCAGTATTGAACCTGCTGCTATTCCAGGTAACATTAAGGGACCAACTACAGTGATTAATGCTGTAAAGGTAGAGGCGCCTAAATTAATTGCGGCTTCTTCAATATCAGCTTTTATGGATTTCATTGTACTCATCGTTGACCTAACCATATATGGCATTCTTCGGATTGCATAAGCAATTATTAAAATAAATGCTGTTCCGGTAAGTTGTAATGGCATTGTATTAAAAGTTTGTATCAATGCTATACCAATAGCAATCCCGGGAACAATAAGTGGTACTGTGGTTATAAAATCCAACGTTGTGGAATTTTGCCTCACAACAAAATAAGCCACCGCTGATGCCACTATAACACTAATTATTAAAGCTCCTATCGCCAAAATTATACTGTTCTGAACATTGCCGATTGAAGAGGTGAAAATAGTTTTGTAATGTTCCAAAGTATAACCATTAGGTAAAGGATCCTTTCCCCATGTTGTTGCTATAGATTGAACAAAAACAGTTAGTACAGACAGTAAAGGCACAATTACTACAACAGCAGAAAATAAAAACATTGGAACTGTAAGCAGTTTGTTGTTGTTTAATTTAATCTGCTTAGGCTTTCCGGACACAGAGCCGTAGTTCATCCCTTTTGTGAAGTGATTTTGTAACCAATAGGCAACTCCCGCTATGGCAATCATAACAACAGTGAGAATTGCAGCACCACCCCAATTGAAAAAGCCTGAAATTTCCCGATATGCTTCAACTACAATTAAATTCAAATCGTTAGGCGCTAAAATAATTGGTGTACCAAAATCGGAAAAACTAACAGCAAAAATAACGAGCGCTGTTGATAATACACCTGGAATGACTAATGGGAATGTAATTGTTGAAAAGGTTAACCAGCTTTTTGCCCCCATATTTCTCGAAGCTTCTTCTAGAGATACATCGCTTATTTTAAATGCGGCTACCAATGGCCAAAGAGCATAAGGGAAAAAGAAAAATACCTGGACTATTGCTATTCCTGTCATTGAATATGGATCAATTAAAAGTCCATCTCCTCCTAATGCTTGGTAAATATAAGTTGCCCATCCAGATCGTCCAAACATTATGATAAATGCATATCCAGAAATAAATGTCGGAACAACCAGAGGTATAGTGCATAAAGCGCTTATTGTTTTTTTAAAGGGCATTTTAGTTCTTGCTATTCCATATGCAATTGGAATACAAATAATTAAAACAATTATTGATACCGATACAGATAAATACAAACTATTTTTTAAAGCACGAAAATAAGTTGTATCTGAAAATATATGTTTAAAATTATCTAAAGTAGCATTTTTAAATTGACCAATTGTTGTTTGTAATGTATCTAGACTTATTAGCGAACCAAAAAAATTAATTGGCTCATTAGTTAGACTCACTAAAAATATTGATAATAAGGGAATTATTAAAAACATCAAAAAGAAGATATATACAAGTAGTCTTACAATTCCTAATCCCGTCAAATTCCTTTTTAACCAATTCATATTAGCAACACCCTTTCCGGGTGTACAATTAATTTAATTTTAGCACCAGATTTAAATATTTTTTCCCCGGATTCGTATACCGTATCAACTAGCAAATTATGCTGTCCTACCTTAATATCATATCTAACAGTAGAGCCTAAATAAGTAGCCAATTCTACGACACCCTCAAAATAATTATCGTCACTACTATCCCCACTATCTTTTACTATTATATTTTCTGGTCTAATTACTACCTGCACATCTTCTTGGTTGACATTCAAACTGGATTTAATCTCATAACTCCCCACCTGAACGTAAGTAAAGTTGTTTTCTTTTCTAGTCACCTTTCCTGGTAATATATTTGAGGTTCCAACAAAATCAGCAATAAACGTCGATTTGGGGTGACTATATAACTCTGTTGGCGTTCCTGTTTGTAGTATCTCGCCATCTTTCATTACGGCTACACGATCGGCCATGCTCATAGCTTCTTCTTGGTCATGCGTAACAAAAATTGTAGTTATTTTAAGTTCTTGCTGTATTTTTCTAATTGTATTTCGCATTGTATGTCTTAACTTTTGGTCTAAATTAGAAAGAGGTTCATCCATTAATAAGACTTCCGGTTCCATTATTAATGCTCTAGCCAACGCAACCCTTTGTTGTTGCCCTCCGGAGAGTTCCCCAATAAGCTTTTTGGCATGATCTTTAAGTTCAACATATTCTAAAATGTTTAACACTTTTTCTTCTATGTGCTTTGGATACTTAATTATCTTACTGTTGAGCATTCTTGTATAGGTTCCTAGTTTTTTAAACATATTATTGTTTCTTAGTTGTTTTATATTCAAACTATACGCAACGTTATCAAAAACATTCATATGCGGGAACAATGCATAACTTTGGAACACCATACCACAATTTCTCTGGTGTGGAGAAACATTGTTTACAGTTTTTCCACCTATTTTTATTATTTCCAGTGGTTGGTGACTCGAAACCAGCAATACATCTCATTGTCGTAGTTTTCCCACATCCCGAAGGACCCAAGAGAGCGAAAAACTCGCCCTCTTCGATGTTGAGCTCAATATTTTGAAGTACATTAACTCCTGAAAAGTCTTTTGTTAGTTGCTCTACGACAACTGACCCCATACTATCATTCCTTTATTTTATTTTATTCTTCCACTCATCTCTAATACGGTCGTAGTTTTCATTTACCCAATCAATATCTAAATCAATAGCATTCTCTTTAACATTGTCCAATGATAATGATGTCTCAGATTCTACATCAGGATTTATCGGTATATGATACCATGACGCCAAAATCTTTTGTGCGTCCTCACTTAGCATAAACTCCATAAACTTTTTTCCGCCCTCCGGATTCGGACCATCTTTAACCAAAGTCATAGGATTAACTAATATAGGAGTTTTTTCTGGAACAATAAAATCTATATCTTCTCCATTTGCTTTATGCTCATATGCCATAAAGTCAAATCCAATTGCCACTTCAGCTTCTCCCATAGCAGCACCTTTTGTTGGCCCTGAACCGGAATCTGGTATTGAGTTAGCTTGATCAGTCAATTTTTGAAAGTATTCCCATCCTTCTTTCTCTCCGTGTTCCATCATATAACTTAATACCATAAGTGTTGATGTACCGGATGCAGCCGGGTTTGAAAATTGGATTTTACCTTTCCATTTAGGGTCTAATAAATCTTCCCATGTTTTTGGCGCTTCCTTTTCAGAAACCAATTCGGTGTTATATGCAAACCCTAGCACAAATATTTCAGCACCAGTATAATAACCATCCTGATGTTTCATTTTAATCCCATCCTCAGTAACCTCCCAGTCTTTAGCGCCTTCAGGAACATACTGAGTAATTATATCTTTATCAACAGCTGCTTCAAAAGGTAGAAGACCCCCTCCTCCATACCAAACGTCGGCTTGAGGATTTCCTTTTTCTGCAATCATTTGGTTAACCAACACGTTTGTGCCAGCATAGTTAACATTAACTTTTTGTCCGTTGATTTCTTCATATTTTTTCGCTAGTTCTTTTGTCAAATCCGGAGTCTCTGGAGAATATAGTGTGATTGCTGCATCAGATCCTCCATCTCCCCCCGAAGCGTCTCCGGCACAAGCCGAAAGTAATACACTAACTAAAAATAATACCGATAATAACGTATATACCTTTTTTCTCCCCATACTTATTTCTCCCTTCCTTTTGATTAAATATAAATAAACTCAAAAGGAGAAGAGACATAATTAGACATTCCTTTTTTAAAAGGGGCATTATCCAACTCTCTCTTCTCCTAGGTCTCTTTGAGTTATTTAATTGATTATAATTATAGCAAACGTTTTCATATTTGTAAATAAAAAATTCTAAATCTTTATGCAAAGAAGTAATTAAATCACGAAACATTCGTTTATTTAGATTCAAATCTTCTATAACCTAAGTCATAATAAAAGCCTTGTGACTAAATATCACAAGGCTTAAGAATAAATATCATCTTAATAATACAGCCCCATATATTAGAGCTCCTAATACTCACGGGCAGAGGCACGAATTTTTAAGTATTAAATTTGTAAAGTGTGCCTAATCCAATAATCACGTGTCACCATAAAAAAATAGTACTAGTTTATTAGTAAAAGTGTGCTCCTACTTCTTTTTTAAGTTAATTTATGGCAAGGTTAAATTTCACAAGTAATTGTTCATGTTTAGTCCAAAAAAATATACTCAAACCTAATGTTTGAGCACAGCATTTTTAGCATCCTTACTTAAGTTAAATCCGCTCTCTACCCATCCTGCAAAAACCGCCTCGTACGCTCCTCATCCGGATCACCAAACATTTTATCCGAACTGCCTTCTTCCACAATTAATCCATCATCCATAAAAATAACCCGATCTGCAACATCTTTAGCAAATCCCTTTTCATGTGTTACGACTACCATTGTCATGCCTTCTTTAGCAAGATCTTTCATAACCAGAAGAACCTCCCGAACCAGTTCCGGGTCCAATGCTGAAGTAGGTTCATCATAAAGCATAACCATTGGCTCCATTGACAATGCTCTTGCAATGGCCACCCTTTGTTGTTGACCGCCCGAGAGTTGTGCCGGATAGTGATCCGCTCGATCAGCTAATCCAACCTTCGTGAGTAATTCAATCGCTTTTTCCTTGGCTTGCTGACGATCCATCTTTTTTATTACCATCGGACCTTCCATTACATTTTCCAAAGCTGTCCGATGTGGGAACAAATTAAATTGTTGGAATACAAAACCGGTATTTTGACGTAACTCTCTTATAGCAGTTTTTCTTTGTTTATTATGTGACAGTCCCGCTTCCAACTCAACTCCACCAAGTCTTATGACTCCATTATCGGGTTCTTCTAAAAAAGTGATACAACGCAGCAACGTAGATTTTCCTGAACCGCTTGGACCCATGATAACTACAACTTCATTTTTATCTACCGTGAAATTAATACCCTTAAGGACAATATTATCACCGAATGACTTCTTGATATTTTCAAGCTTTATGACATCCACAATTTTCTCCCTCCTTTCAAAATACAGAACACCTTAGGCAACATGCTTGGAGGTACGCTTCTCCAGACGATCTAATACTACAGTAAAAAATGAAATGACAACCCAATAGAGTGCGGCAGCCAATAAATAAATGGTTAAAGGTTCAAAAGTTTTGGCAATGATTAATGTAGACATTTGCAGTAACTCTGTAACGGTGATAACGGACACCAGCGATGTATCTTAATTAAAATAATGTATGTGTTAGATAACGTCGGAATAGCAATGCGAATGCTTTGTGGTAAAATAACACGTCTCATTGCCTGTCCATATGTCATCCCCATAGAAACAGCGGCCTCCATTTGCCCCTTATCAACGGCTAAAATAGCTGCTCGAAATGATTCAGACAGATAGGCGCCTGCGTTTAAACTTAAGGCGAGGATTCCTGATGTTATCGGGCTTAATTCAATATCTATTTGTGGTAGACCATAGTAAATGACAAAAATTTGTACTAAAAGAGGGGTACCACGGAAAATAGATATATAAAAGGATCCAACTGCTTTTAACACTTTTATTTTTGAGATTCTGGCTAATGCTGTAAAAAACCCCAATATTAATGCAAAAACTACCGATACTAATGCCAACAAAATAGTTATCAGTGTAGCTTTTAATAAAGGAGGTAACGATTCAATAATGATGGTAAAATCCATTTGTATCCCTCCATAATATATTGCCTGTAAGATTTACTTAAACGAATTTGTACTAATGCCCCTCTTGAAATTTGATATCAATTCCATATTCATTTAATTCACTTAAAAACGGATCAAACCGCTCACCAATCATAATTTTTTCAACCGGTACAATGCCCTTTTCCTTGATTCGATCGTTTGCTATCCAGTTAGCTACTAACATAGCGGGGATGGCAGTGGTTTTTGCCATGGAGGTGATATTACGATCGTGATCATAAAAATCAATCATTTCCCAAGTATATGTCTTGCTTACACCATCTTTCCTTCCTTTTGTTGTTACGCGTAACACCGTAATATCCTCATTAGATTGACCATGAAGTTTTGGCTCCAAAATCTTTTCTGTTAACTTTGCAGGACTTACTAGATGTCCATTAACCTCTATGGGTTCCTGGTCAAGGAAGCCAAGTTCCGCGAGCACAGCCATTTTACGCCAATGACCTGAATACCGAACTGTTTTCTCATATAGATGTTTGACCTTATCCTTTAATGTATAAGCAGCACTATGTGCATCCGTTACGACCGCTTCACACTCTCCGATAGGTTCTGGAAAGCTCATTGTCTCCAACCCTGATAATGGAGGAAGATTTACAAGCTTTCCATTCTCTGCAGCAAGCGCCGGTCTCGTATAAAGCCCCATCACGCTCTCCAATCGAAAAACAACCTGGTACCATAAAGGTGGTAACGGGTGCCTAGGTATGCCACCGCAAACCATTACAGCATCATCTGCTTCATCAAGCATTTCAATTCCCCTTGCAGCTAGGAAGTTTGTTATCCCTGGAGCAACTCCACATCCTGGTACGATAATAACCCCGGCTTCTTTTGCTTGATGATCCAATTTCATTTTTTCTTCAAATTGTGAGCCAACTAGGTCAACTAGATTACATTTAGCAGCTATTGCAGCATTTACTGCAGTTACACTTAAGGAATGTGGCAGGCATGCAACGGCAATATCAGCATCTTTTATAACATTATAAATATCTTCTTTCGTTTGCAAATTAGTTAATTTTCCGGTAACCTTTGGATTATCTGCAACCTGTAAACATTTGTCTATATTTTTTTGCGACCCATCAACAGCTGTTACCCTCTTTATGTTTGGAAATTTTGCAAGTTCGCGAACTACTGTGGTACCTATCATTCCAGTACCTAAAACTACGGCATGTGTCATTATTCAGACTCCCCTCTCTGTAGCTAAACCTAATAAATCATTTGACCAATGGCTCCGAGTCAAACCACTTTTTATAAATGTCATCGTATGTTCCATCTTCCTTCATTTCAGACAGTTCCTGATTTAATTTCGTAACTAGGTCTTCGTTACCTTTTTTCACTGCCATAGCTATCTCGTCTTTGTTCATAATGTCACTAACTATTTTTAATGGAAGCTTTTCTTCTTTTATGTTGTAACTCATCAGTAGTTGATCATTTATAATGACATCCAGCCTTCCGTTAATTAAGTCCTGAATATAATCATTTATTGACTTATACAAATTAACATCTGCACCATCAACACTTCTGGCAACCTCTTCAAATGTTGTCCCCCCACCAACACCAACCTTTTTACCCTTGATGTCTTCTAATTCGGAAATTCCGGTAGTGTCTTCTTTCGTAATTAAAACCGAACCTGTAACAACATATGGATCTGTAAAATCCACACTCTTTTTTCTTTCCTCTGTAACCGTCATTTGGGCAATGATTACGTCAAACTTATCTGCTTTAAGCCCTCCGATAAGACTGTCCCACTTTGTAGCAACAAATTTAGTTTTAACCCCCATTCTTTTCGCCAATTCATTAGCGATATCAACATCAAATCCGGCATATTCGTTATTATCCTCCAGGTAATTAAATGGCTGATATGTTCCTTCAAATCCGATTCGTATTTCACCTGAATCCTCTACTCTATCTAATGCATTCTTGGTTTTAGCCCCACTTTCTCCGCTGCAAGCCGTAATCATTAATACTAAAAAAAGCAATACAATGGATTGGTAAAAACGCTTCATTTTGCTAACCCTCCCTTGGGTATTTTTTAATTGTTAGCGCTTTCCAAATTGTGATCCTCCCTTTTCCGTAATTAATCGCTGTAGTTCCAAATTGTAGTACAATATATGCTCTATAAATCGGGGTTATTCCCATTAATTAAATATTCCATATAAATTGAATATAATCAGCCCAATGTACATATTTGATAATAATAACCTTTTGGGGGAGGTAATGAAAATACAACAAAAACAATCCATGAAGGTGTTTATTTATCATCATTTGAAAGAAGCTATTTTAGCAAGACAACTTCCACCTGGAAAACAATTGATAGAGAATGAGATTTCTAGAACGTTAAATATTAGCCGCACCCCAATTAGAAATGCAATCAATTTATTAGCTGATGAGGGATTGGTAGACATCGTACCGAATAAGGGTGCCTTTGTGACAAATCCAACAAAAGAAGAAATCCTTCAAGCATATGATTTGCGTAAACGTTTAGAGATTATGGCAGCTAATCAGGCCATTGAATTTTTAGTTGAAAATGATTTCAAAAAAATGGAAAGCTATATAGCAGAAGAGAAGGAGGCATTATTTACAAAAAACATAACGAACTACTTAAAAGCTAACCAGGATTTCCACATGTCATATACTCAAAAATGCGGAAACAAATTTTTAATTGATTTTGTCAAAAAACTAATTAACCAAACATCCATCTATTTAATTCTTTTTGATATAGTTTTCGAAGAGGATCCGTCTGCAGAACCCTATGGATATAAGGAGCACTTGGAGATTGTACAATTACTTAAACAAAAGAAACGCAAAGAATTAAAAGTTTGCCTGGAAAATCATTTTGATAATGCAATTGATAGTTTAAACATCCATCAAGAGTATAAGGATTTAAAGGAGATATTTAAAACATACTAAGATTAGTGGGTAAGGTCATCGACGGGTGACTTTACCCACTATTTCTTTTTTT
>NZ_JBFNXI010000026.1:0-46136 GCF_040812445.1 Lentibacillus sp. L22
AGTGCAACCGTGAATTAGCATAGTTGCACCTAGTGTGTCAACCATTGATTTTGGTGAAGAGCCAAAAATAATTTTATTTATATTTTCCATATAGTTAGCCCCATGGTACCCTATTTGTGAAGGAGGAAAAAGTAGCTATGATGGTGAGGCGAATAACTTTTACTGTTCTGTTTGTCTTTTTGCTCACCGCTTGTCAGTCAACACCAGAATCCCCGGAAAACATATCGAAAGAAAAGGAGGAAAACACGATGAATCAAAAACTAATTGACTCCGCTGAACAAGGTGACACGAAAAATGTTCTGAAACTCCTTAAAGATGGCGCGGACATTAATGCAACTGATAAAAATGGGAGAACAGCTGTAATAGCAGCGACCCACAGCAATAAGCCGGATACAGTTGAGGCACTTATTCAACAAGGTGCAGACATCAATATTCGTGATAACAATCAGGATAATGTGCTTTTGTATGCAGGAGCGGAAGGGTTTCTTGAAATTGTAAAACTTGCTGTTAATGCCGGGGCTGATACAACGCTAACGAATCGGTATGGCGGAACGGCTCTCATTCCGGCTTCCGAACGCGGACATGTTGATGTTGTGGAGGAACTGTTAACCCATTCAGATACGGATGTCAATCACATCAACAATTTACATTGGACAGCGCTTCTGGAAGCTATCATTCTGGGTGATGGCGGTAAGAAGCATCAAGAAATCGTACAGCTATTAGTTGACCATGGAGCCGATGTTAATATTAGTGATGGAGATGGAGTTACCCCTTTACAACATGCACAAAAACGTGGATTTCAAGAAATAGAACGGATATTGAAAGAAGCTGGTGCTTGATTGGGGATCCTGACAAGTAAATCGCTGATAAAAGTTTCACATTATGTCTTGTAAAAATATAGGTATGCGAGGGGAGGACAAATAAATATGACAGGTAAAGCTTATTGGTTAACGAATGTTCGCTTGGAAACGGGCTACCAATATGAACATGATTCGATAACTGGTACAAAAACAGAACGATTTCATGTACAGGTGGAAGACGGGAAGATCAACGAAATTATTCCAGCCGAAAAGCCGCTAATAACGGATTTACCTAACCACGATGCGAAAGATTACCTCATGCTCCCTTCTTTTAGGGATATGCACATTCATCTTGATAAAACGTATTACGGTGGTTCATGGAAAGCGCCGACGATTCCGGCGAAAGGTATTTTAACACGATTGGAAGAAGAAGAAAAATTGCTTCCACGTCAGCTTCCTGTGGCGGAGGAAAGGGCGGAAAAATTGCTGGGTTTGCTTTTGCATTCAGGCTCGACTCATATTCGTACGCATTGCAATGTCGACCCTGTTATCGGGTTGAAAAATTTGGAAGCAACCGTACAAGCTGCGGAAACCTACAATGGGAAAGCTTCCGTGGAAATTGTCGCTTTTCCGCAGCATGGGTTATTACGCAGCCAATCTGTTTCACTTGTTAGAGAAGCACTGCGTAATGGTGCTTCGTTAGTAGGTGGTGTTGATCCCGCATCCATTGACGAAAATATAGAGAAGTCCTTGCAGACGGTAATGGACCTTGCTGTTGAAGCCGATGCAGACATTGATCTACATTTACACGACCCGGGACATCTTGGTATTTTTACGTTTAAGCGATTAGCCGCTCTGACAGAAGAAGCCGGATGGCAAGGTAGAGTTACCATCAGTCATGCCTTCGCTTTGGCAGATGTCTCACCCAAGGAAACTGGTGAAATTGCGGAGTTACTCGCATATCAAGGGATATCGATTACATCCTCGGTTCCCATAGGTAGAACAATTCCGATTACTCTCTTGCGGGAAAAAGGAGTCAAGGTATCTCTTGGCGATGATAGTATCACAGATCACTGGTCTCCCTTTGGAAAAGGTGACAGTTTGGAAAAGGCCGGAACATTGGCGGAACGTTTTGGCCTGAGTGATGAACGTTCACTTGGACAAACTCTGGGATTTATTACGGGAGGCGTGACCCCTTTAAATAAAGAAGGAGAACGTGTCTGGCCAAATAGAGGAGACAAGGCTAATCTCTTTTTCGTTGATGCAAGTTGCTCAGCCAGGTCGTTTGGCAGAAATCTCTGGATGGGTAGATGAACAGTCATTGGCACAAACACTTCACTATATTACTGGTGGTAACACACCACTTCATTCTAAAGGCGAACTGAATTGGCCGAATGTTGGAGATGAAGCAAATATCGTATTTGTTGACGCATCTTGTTCTGCAGAAGCTGTTGCCAGAAGATCGAAGCGGGTAGCTACGTTGTTCAAAGGAGAATTTGTTTCAGGTTCTTTCCAGTAAGAAACCAATACACGTTTAATTTTTAAAATGAAAGGCCAGGAAAAGTTCTGTCCTAGAATGTAACAAACAAGAATCAATCAGCAAAGTATTTTGTTTAAAGTTGTGACTAAACAAAAAATATAGTACGGATTTAATTATTTTTACAATTGATAATCAACCTGTACCCAGATTCCATGAATGGTGCTATAGTAGATTTTGAGGAAGCAAAAAAGCATAAGGAAAGTGATTTAACATGAAGATTAGATTGGGGCTAATCGGATCTGAAGATAATGTGGAAAAAATTAAATCAGTCGTTGAAGAACATACTGAGTTTGACTGTATACCATTTGTCCACTTTTTTCCTGAAGATGTGATTGATTTGCTAAAAACACATCAGCATGAAGTAGATATGTGGTTTTTTTCTGGAGTTTATCCGTATTCAATTGCAAAGAAATGGGGAAAGGTTAATCAGCCGATGTTCTTTGTTCCATATAAAGGAGCCAGCTTATACAAAACGTTATATCATATTTTGTATCACTATGGTATCAATATAGACGAACTTAGTTTTGATGGTTTTACGGTATCAGAATTAAAACAAATTTTTTCAGAACTGAATTGTGTATTACAGCCTGAATATTTGTATTCAAAAATAAATCCGGATGACAAGATTAACATTGATGAAGCAGTTGCACATCATTATTGTCTAGCAAAAAAGGGGAAAACAAAAGCGGCTGTAACGTGTGCATGGCAAGTACATACGAAACTACAAGAAACCGATGTCCAGGTATTTCGGGTAGGACATGCTAATTCTGCAATTGAATCGGTGTTAAACATGGCTTTGCGGACATATGAAATGTTACGTTTTAAAGATCGGCAAATTGCGGTGCAAACGTTTGAGATAGATGAATTAATTTCTTCCGCGAAAGATACATATTCATCAGACGACATATATCATATCGAAATTGGTTATAGAGAAAAACTGCTTCAATATGCAAAGCGGATACAAGGTTCGTTTAAGGCCGTGGGATTCGGACATTATTTCATTTTTACAACCCGGGGCATCCTTCGCGACGTGACGGACTATTTTTCCATGATACCTGATATGGAAGAAACCAATTGGATCATAGAGAAGAAAGTTACAAGCGGCATTGGTATTGGCCAGTCAGCTTATGAGGCGGAGATATATGCCCGAAATGCGCTGTTAAATGCGAAAGAACATGGGAAAGGGAGCTGGATGGTTGTTTTTGAGGATAAAACAATCAATGGTCCCTTAGGCTTGCCGGAGTATATTAGTTACTCGGTTAATTCCAGGGAAATGCAAGCAATCAGTGAACAGACTTCGCTCAATGTTTCCACGCTAAGCAAAATTCACGCCATTGTAACGAAAGTGGGTAAAGCGGAACTGACAGCCAACGACCTTGCTGGTTATCTGCATATTTTACCTAGGAGTGTACGGAGAATATTAACCCAATTGGAGAAAAAAGGTTATGCAAAAGTAATTGGTGAGGAAAGTTCTCATCCTCGTGGTCGTCCAAGAAAATTATATCGGATCTTATTATAATAGAATGAGATATCTCTGTCTGTTTATAATTTTTTAATAGTTTCATATTGACTAAAATTAATGTTTAAATTAAAATTAAGGACATAGCCGAAAATGAACCTCAAATGAACGAAATCGTTGTAATAGATTTGTTCGGGACTATAGCTATATTATTATCCGAATATTACAAGTAATAGGGTTTCCCTGTTGTAGAATGAATGTTGGAATGTAAGTAGAGTGGCACCATGCAATGGTTAAAAGGAGGGAAAAGAAAAGTGGAAGCAAAGCAGCCCAAACTCTGGAAAGATTGGCGTTTACACTTAATTGTTTTAATTTTGACCCTATTGGCAGAATGGATCGGAACACATGAAATCCCATTGGGGCCGGGAGTTCTACTGTTATTGCCTATGCTTTATGCCATGGTCTTCGGTGTAGCACTGTATTTCACACCTGTGGTAAAAGAGAAAACGTCAAAAAACGCCGAAACGCTTGTGTTTTTGTCGGTGAGTTTATTAGTTGCCAAATTTAGTTTTGCGATTGGCCCGGCAATTCCGGAAATTGTCCAGGCAGGGCCAGCATTATTGCTACAGGAAATTGGGAACCTTGGCACGATATTTCTGGGACTTCCAGTGGCGATTGCTATCGGTATGAAAAGGGAGAGCATCGGAATGACCCATTCGCTGGGAAGAGAAGGGAATTTGGCTTTGATCACGGATAAATACGGTTTCAATTCTCCGGAAGGACGGGGTGTCATGGTTATGTATATCTATGGAACCTTATTTGGAGCTGTGTTCCTGGGCTTGGCTGCCGGGCTGCTGGCTACCTTTACACCGATTCATCCGTTGGCGTTTGCTATGGCATCAGGGGTTGGAAGTGGAAGTATGATGGCGGCTGCAAGCGGCTCTTTGGTCTCTTTGTTTCCCGATATGAAGGAAAGTCTTATGGCCTTTGCGGCAGTCAGCAACCTGATTTCGATAACCACGGGATTATATGTAAGTATTTTTATTGCACTTCCAATGACGGAAAAGCTCTATGGTTTTCTGTCAAAATTTAAAGCTGGCAAGGCAAAGCAGGATGGTAAAGCTAAAGCGAAGGTAGGGGGATGACGTATGTTAAAGAGTATTCAGGAATGGACTTTTGTCTTGGCAGTGGTTGGTATCATTGCAATTATTGGCAATTGGGTTGGATATCAAGTTATGCCATTAACATCAGTTCCCGGGATGATTATTATCATTCTCGTTTGTTTAGCCGGATTGGTCATCCAAAAAGTTCTGCCACTTAACCTGCCTGCCATTGTTTATATGGGTGTGATTGGTATGATTCTTTCTTTACCGGTCATACCTGGATCAGAATATGTGATTAAATGGACCGAAGAAGTGAACACACTCGCTCTAACGACACCAATCCTTGCTTATGCGGGAATTGCTGTTGGACGCTCATGGGCTGATTTTGCCAAATTAGGTTGGCGGAGTATTATTGTTGGAACCTGTGTTTTATTGGGTACATTCCTTGGCTCCGCGATTATAGCTGAGATTATCTTGCGAGTACAAGGACTTGTTTAGATTTTCAAAGGCGAAAGTGGCCGGTGAGCGGTGTATAACTGCGCCTGTAAAATAGTACAGTCAATATACTTAAAGATAGGGGATATATTATCATGAATGTAACAGAAAAAATATCAGCATTGGTAGACAACAAGGATGAAAAATTCAAGGAATTGGCCAATAAGGTATGGGAGTTTGCCGAGACGCGGTTTGATGAATTTCGTTCAGCGGATTTATTGAGTAATGCGCTGGAAGATGAAGGGTTTACATTAGAACGGGATGTTGCAGGGCTTGAAACCGGCTTTATAGCTAGTTTCGGTAAAGGAAAGCCAGTTATCGGTATACTTGGAGAATATGATGCGCTTGCAAGCCTTAGCCAAAAATCTGGAAGCAGTTCGTATGATCCGGTCACACCACAAGGGAATGGGCATGGATGTGGACATAATTTGCTTGGTGTGGGCTCGTTAGCCGCCGCAGTAGCCGTTAAGGATTACATGGAAACCAATGATCTTTCAGGAACTGTTAAATATTTCGGATGCCCTGCAGAAGAAAGCGGCTATGGAAAAGCGTTTATGGCCAGAGAGGGTGTATTTGACTCGCTTGATGTTGCTTTTTCCTGGCATCCTTATACAATGAATACCGTGGCGCATACGAGCTCAAACGCCGTCATTCACGCAACCTTTACGTTTAAAGGTCGTAGTGCCCATGCTGCAGCGGCTCCACATCTGGGAAGAAGTGCCTTGGACGCCGTTGAATTAATGAATATTGGTGTTAATTATATGCGTGAACATATGATTGATGATGCTCGCGTTCATTATGCTGTTACGAATTCCGGAGGTTTGGCACCAAATGTTGTACAAAAGGAAGCAGAGGTTACATATTTAATTAGATCCCCTAAACCGGAACAGGTACAAAATCTTTACAAACGTGTAGAAAATATTGCCCGTGGTGCGGCCCTAATGACGGAAACAGAACTGGAACATCAAATCGAAGGATCTTGTCATAATTTGATTCCAAACAGTGCATTGGAACGGGTCATGCATCAACAGATGAAAGAATTGGGATTTCCGGAATTGGATGACCAGGACATTGCATTTGCCAAGGCAATCTATCACACTTTTTCCGATGAAGATAGAGAAACCGCCAAATCATCACTCGATAAGGAGTTTGCTTCCAAATTGGATGAAAGGCCGATTGCTGATGTGATTCTTCCTTACTCGGATCAATTATCATTTATGACCGGATCTACCGATGTTGGAAATGTTAGCTGGAATGTACCAACAGCTCAGTGCTACACATCTACATGGGCATTTGCCACTCCTTTCCATACATGGCAAGTGGTAGCGCAAGGAAAGCAGAACTATGCACACCAAGGAATGTTGCTTGCAGGAAAAACAATGGCTTGTACAGCTATTCGCGTGTTAGAGGATAAGGAGTTACTATCCCAAGCACAGGAAGAATTTAAAAATCGACTTGATGGGGATCAGTATGAGAGTTTAATTCCGCAAGATCTCCAGCCACCAAGGCATAACTCCCCTGAAGTTGTTGGAGTAGAGTAGGACTTAGCGGTTTAGTTAGATTTTTAGTATGAGGCTTCATTAAACATACTGATGCATTCAAAAATGTGCAAGGACTTTGGCTAGTTGATCGAACCGGAAGCAAAGTCGATCGAGAACGTAGCAAAGTTGATCGAACCAGAAGCAAAGTCGATCGAGAACGTAGCAAAGTTGATCGAACCAGGAATAAAGTTGATCCAGTAAGCAGAATTATTACAAGGTGGGGTGTTCATAGTGGCCTCTCACATACCCCACGATCAGCAAATAAAGGTCACGTAACCTTGATGATGGAACCAATAGATAGTAAAACGACCACCGCTTTAACAGGTGGTCGTTCATATATTTTGAGTAATACAATTTATCCGAAGAGTCGGTACAGACATTATTCCCTCAGTCTTTTACCGATCATTTCGTTTAAAATATGGTTAATCCCCACTGTTTTTTCGACTGCCAGAACAAAGGAAATCCCTTTACCTGGTTTGTTGATTCCTGCATCTTTTTCAATGGTTTCTACTACTTGATCTGTTTTTTCCCTGTTGATTAGTGTTAACACGACTTCTTTTTCCGGTTCGATGAGGATGTTAAACAGCTTGGCTTGTTCATGAACACCGGTTCCACGACCGCACAAAATTGTTCCACCTTCTGCGCCTGCCTTTCTGGTAGCATCAACGACTTTCTCAGCGTCTCCCTTGTTGACAATGGTCACTACAAGGTCATATAGAATCTTTTGCTCTTCCATTGCGATCGTAACACCTTCCTTATCCATGGTTTCGTCATCTGCATCCCAACCCACCATATGGGAGATTCCCGCAACCTGCTTGGTGTCTATCACAAAACCAATCCCTTGTCTTGGCTTGTTTAATTTTACCGAATCAATAATAGCATTCATCACGTTAGGAAAGCGTTGATTGGAAACAAGCGTTAAGATGAGTTCTCTTTCTCGTTCTACCGGGATGCCGAGGATTCGCTTTTTTTCATTGAGCCTGATCCCTTCACCAATTAGTACAGTGCCACCATTTGCCCCAGCATTTTTGGATGCCTGGATAACTTTTTTGGCTTTTTCCTTTCTAACGATCGTAATGATTAACTTTTGCCCCGGCTGTGTCATTGCCATGATGACCCTTCTCCTTCCTACTGTATAAGATTCCCAGTGTTAGTACGGATATGATTGGAGCAAGCGCTACCAATGCTACCATACCAAAGCCATCAAGAAGCGGATCACGTCCTTCCAATTGAGTTGCGATTCCGACAAACAACGCCAGTATAAATGTAGCTGTCATAGGCCCGGTTGCCACACCGCCTGAATCAAAAGCAATGGATGTAAATGTTTTGGATGAAAACCTTACCATGATTAATGCTATTATATAGCCTGGAACAATAAAATACCATAGGGAAATGCCAAAAAGTAAACGCAATATGGCAAGTACGATCGATATGCCTACACCAACCGAAAGCGTGTAGAGCAAAACTTTCTGAGGTATGTAACCACCCGATACTTTTTCAACTTGCCGGATTAAAACGGTAACGGCTGGTTCAGCATATATGGCGAAAAATCCGATGATAAACCCGATTGGAATTAACACCCAGCTATAAGATAAAGCGCCCAGACTTTTCCCCATAAGCTCACCAATAGGCAGAAACCCGATATGCACGCCCTGTAAAAAGAAAGAAAGACCGAAAAACGTTAAGATAAAGCCAACGCCAATGTCTATTAGTTTTTTCCATGGTAATCGTAAAAAGATAAATTGAAACAGCAAAAATAAGATAAATAGCGGTGACAATGCCGTGGCAACTTCCTCCATAATTTCGTTGAATCCTCTGAATACCTGTATGTTCATCCGTAAATCACCCCCAACAGCAACACGGATAAGATCGGTCCGATAGAAGCAAGCGCCACCAGACCAAAGCTGTCACTTGATGAGGATTTGCCCCGCATAACTGGGGCCACACCGACTCCCAAGGCCAGGATAAATGGAACCGTTAATGGCCCCGTTGTTACACCACCGGAATCGAAGGAGATAGGTACGAACTGGGGAGGCGAGAACGCTGCTAACAAAAAAATAATGCCATAACCGCATGCCAATATGTAGACGATGTTAATGCTAAAAACAATGCGAATCATTGCAAGTGCAACAAAGATACCGACACCCAGGGAAACGGCAAGAATTAAAATACTTCTGGGGATCTCTCCACTTGATACCTGATCAACTTGATGGGAAAGCACACGTACGTCCGGTTCAGCTACAGTCACCACAATTCCCAACAAAAAGCCGAAGAAGACAATAATCCACAGCTTCCTTGTCTTTGATAAAGCGGAACCAATCATTTCCCCAACAGGTAACAATCCGACATTAACCCCTAATAAAAATAGAATGAGTCCAATTCCCACCATCACGACTCCGATCAAGAATTGCAAGAACGTTTCGGTTGGCAGCCATACTAGTGTGAATTGCAATGCTGTAATTACAACAGTAATCGGTAAAATGGAATAAATAACTTCTAATATGGTACTTTTGATATTGTCCATAGATAACCACCTTATTTGAATTTTTCTAATACGGTCTAAACGTATTCATTTGCTGATGATGAAGAAGGACGCCACTTTTTCATCAAATGCGTGATAAAATGTGAAAATAACCATGCAGACAGATAGGAGAAAAGTCAGAAGTATCTATATATATTATAGCATGGTTGTCTTTATTATGAAATAATTTGCAATAATAATAATTAATGAATATTAACCGACAATACATATTTTGAATCAAATAGAATATATGGAAGGGAGAGGGGAGCAGTTTGTGTAAATAATGGTATTTCCAGAATACTAGCTTCCCTTCATCCACAGGGCAGACTTGGAAACCCGGAAGAAATTCAAAGGCTGTCCTGTTTTTTGCAAGTGATGAAGTAAGTTTTGTTAATGGTACAACTTTGCTTGTTGATGGGGGTTATACGGCCATTTCAAGCCCATTTCTAAAAGGCATTATTTTAGAAATGGGCTTGAAAATTTGGATGCCAAGCAGCCGGTCAAGGTCGGGGTAAATCTGTTCAAGCTTGGGCTGATTCGCTCGGAAAAGATTCCCTCGCCAGACATAGACGCCAAGCCACTCAATATTTTCCAATGAACGGTACTTATTTTGCCGATGCAAATTCTTCATGATCCAATCTCTTTTCCCGGTTATTGTTGTTTAACGTAAAAATGGAGAAGATGACAAAGAGTATGATAATAGATCCCAAAATAAAGAATGTTGTTCGATAATTGGTTAAATCATAAACATAACCGACAAGTGAAGAAAAGAGAATAACCCCTATTTCACTAGAAACCTTAAAACCGATTAAGTAGACCGTTGCAGACAGACGAACATCGAAATTGGCGGCAATATATTTAAATACTGCTATTAACAGGATTGGAAGTTCTACCGCATGCAACATTTTTACAAACGATATACCAACTCCGCTTGTCAGGACAGCTGATCCAATAATACGGAAAGCCATGATGGTTCCCGCCAAAACCAATGATTGTTTGATCCCAATTTTATTTACAATAAATGGAGCTAAAAATAGAAAAAGTGCTTCTACAAAAACCTGAATCGAGTTCAACACACCATAGATCGTGTTACCATAGGTTTGATCAGCAAAAAGGCTGACAAAATACACAGGAAATTGCTGCTGATCGTAAACGGTATAGATACAAACAGTGCCAAATAAGTAAATAATCAAAAACCAAAATGTTTTATTGGTGAATAGGAAGCGAATATCCTTCATCGAAATGTTGGAGACGCTTTTTTTCTCGGTTTCCGAAACTTCTACTTTAAAAAAGATGTTCAGTATAAAAAATAATATGCCGGTACAGGAAGCAATCCAGAAATTAATATGTGGATTAATACTTAACAAAGAACCTGCACCAATCGCTGCTACTGCATATCCCAGCGATCCCCACATACGTGATTTGCCAAATTCAAAATCATATTTTCGACTCAATTTTTCCGTATAGGACTCCAGAAATCCCGCACCGGCAACAAATCCGGCACCAAGATAGATTGCACCTAATATGGCTCCCAGATAAAATTGATTTAACAGCAGTGGCTCATAGACATAGATGACAAAAGGAGCAATAAACACGAGCACAACACTTTGAAACCAGACAAGATTCTTCTTCGTCCCCAATTTATCCTGGATATACCCGTACAAAATCATAAAAAACAGTGCGAAAAAGGAATTGAAGGAATAAATCGTTCCAACTTGAGCACCCGTTAATCCCAAGCTGTTATTTAGCCAAATAGCATAAAACGACCACCAAATCGACCATGTAACAAAGAATAAAAACAGGTAACCAGACGAAAACCAATACTTACTATTTTTTAAAAAATTCATCTTTAGCTTAACTCCTTTTTTAGTCGATTAGGGAGGTAAATCGCTAACTTTTCCTCCCTGATATTCTGAAGTTACCTATACATGACTCTCCCTGGAAGACCAGATGGAGGGATATTCGTTTATTTCTATGTCATCTAAAACAAGCTCTTTATGATCTGAAAAAACCCGAATCTGATTTATCTTTCCTTTTGGATACATCACATTGGTTGATACCGAAACTCCACCATTAACAAATATTTCAATAGATGAATAATCTAAAAGACAAAAAACTTGATTGGTTGCCAGCCCTTTTAGTGAACCAGTAATATTACCGGGAAAATCACTTGAAAAGTCAATGCTTCCATCTCTTCTCTCAAAGGTGTATATATCTTTATCTAAATGGAAGTGGATGGTAAATTCCTCATTTTTATCGCTGATCAAGATTAATCCCCAACATTTGCTATTACTTTTTTCGTTTATTGTGATGTTAACACTTGCAGGCAATGAAATCGGGAGCTGTTGATTGGTTCCCTCCTTAATGGTAACGTCATTGTTTTGCTTATGATTCACATTCACACTAGGAACAACAGGCTGCTGCTTCAATACATACTTATCATTTACCTTTTTAAGTGACAGTTGCCGAACGATACTCATGGAGCTGCGCCAAGGTGAAACCGGTACGACACCTGCGTATTGCCAATTATTCATCCAGCCAATCCAATATGTCTCTTCAGTATTGTACCAAGTAATAGAAGCATAAAAATCCTTGCCATCATCCACCCATTTAAGTGGATCATCAGGGGACTCATTCGGATAAAATTGCACACCATCGAAATCACCCGTAAAATATTGCACGGCTGATCCACCATTTGGTCCGCCGGCATTCATACTTACAATCAAAACCCACACTTGTTCGGACGAGTCTTCAACAGATAATGGGAATAAATCCGGGCATTCCCAAACCCCTTCATACGATCCATAGTCTTGTCCAAAAGAAGATTGATAGGACCACTCTATTAAATTGGGAGATGTATAGATTTGAATATGATCACCACATGCTAATAGCATCACCCATTTTTGTGTATTCTGATGCCAAAACACTTTTGGATCACGGAAATCTTTTATATCCGTATTTGGAAGTACTGGGTTATGTTCATATTTTGTCCATGTTCTTCCTTTATCCTCACTATAGGCAATGCTTTGTTGCTGGCTTGTCCCATCATGCGTGAAGATGGCTACCAGCCCACCATTGGGGCCATTAAATAATCCTGATGTGTTGTTTGTATCAACGACAGCAGATCCTGAAAATATCGTTCCAAGCTCATCCGGCTCCAATGCAATATCTAACTCTTTCCAATGAAAAAGATCCTCACTTACTGCATGCCCCCAATGCATATGATGATGATCATTCCCAAAAGGATTCCTTTGATAAAACAAATGATATTCTCCGTCAAAGTAAACCAGCCCGTTTGGATCATTAATCCAGTTTTTTGCCGGCGAGTAATGGATTTGCGGTCGAAGCGGTTCTTGATAATACATCATGATCTTCCTCTCAATGAATGATTTGAAAACGTTAACGAAATTCCTTAACGTTATTTTCGTATAATTATTTAAACATGTCAACCGGTTGACATAAATTTTATACGAAAATGTATGATGGCTGTCCTCACGGTTGATTCTGCTCGGCCTTTCTTTTCCTATCAACCGAGAAAACAATAGGCGTAAAAAAATGGCATGGTTATGTGGTGTTGCCATGCCATAGTTTGATAGGGAGGATGGTTTCATTTTTAGCTGTTTCTTTGCCGGCAATTTGCTGGTCCAGGACGTCAACAACGGTTTCGGCAATAGAAGCAATTGGCTGGACAATCGTTGTTAAATCTGGATAGATGGATCTGATTAATTTCGTGCCATCATATCCAACCACTTTTAAATCTTCAGGTATTTTGTAGCCTAAATTTTTTGCATGTTGGATGACATTAATGGCAATCAAATCGTCACTTGCAAAGATTCCATCGACATCCGGGTGATCGTGAAAAAGTTTTTTAATCGTTTCGATATTTTTTTCGAGAAAAGCTACATCAGGTACTTCATAAGTAATCGGGTTCATATTTAATTCATTCATCACATTTTCATATGCATACCTTCGATCGTTAGCAGGTGTTTCCAGAGAGGATGCTCCGTTGATATGTATGATCTTATTACAGCCCTTGTTTAATAGTTCTCTCGTTGCCAGTTGCCCGCCTGTATAGTTATCGGAGCTGACAACATTGATATTTTTGGAAAGATAGTGATCAATCGCAACGGCCGGCAATTGCTGCTGGTCATCAATTAGCCCCCGATTGTATGTTACAACGACCACACCATCAACCTGATTTCTTAAAAGCATTTCCCAGTATTTCGTTTCCTTATCCGCATGATGCAGACTATTACAGAGAAGCACCTTGTACCCCTTGGTATTGCAAATACTCTCAATATCTGAAACAAGCTCCCCATAAAACGGGTTACTTGTCGAGGGTACAATCACTCCTATTAAATTGGTTCGTTTATTATAAAGCGAACGAGCGACATCATTTGCCACATAATTTATATCTTTCATCGCCTGATACACCTTTTCCCTGGTTGTTTGGCTGATATAACCCCGATCATTGAGTACCCTGGAAACAGTCGTAGGAGAAACGCCTGCCGCTTTTGCTACATCTTGTATTTTCGGTTTCATGATTTTTTATCCCCTTGCAATTGAAATATACCTATATTTTAAAGGAAACCGCTATTAATTGCATTGTATAGATGTAACAAGTGAAGGGGTGTGCGAAATGCCGGGTTACCAATAAATGTGCTACAGGATTATTTGAAACTGTTTGAGCAAGGGGACTCGAGTTTGCAAGAACGAAAAGAAATCCTTATCAAGTAACGTCAAGTGTTAGTGGAAAAAATTCAAACATTGCAAGATACTGTGGAAAGACCGGATCACAAAATAGAAGGTTAAAATGGTGAATGGTTGGAAGCTGAACATGCTTTAGCTAAAAAGCTTTGAGATAAGGCTAATTAAACAAATGATATCATGGAATTCAAATATTCCGACTATACGAACGGAGGAAGGATCGTGTTAAACGTTTACCTTTTTAACCAGCAGGGTATATTCGTTAATAGCATATCAGAAGACAGAAAGGAAGGTAATTCATGAACGTACTTGTTATAGGCGCAAATGGTCAAATTGGTCAACATGTTGTGAAAAAGATACAGGATTCAGGCAAGCATAACGCCATTGCTATGGTTCGAAAGGAAGAGCAAATGGCGAAATTTGAAGAACAAGGAGCTAAAACAGCACTTGTTGATTTGGAAGGAAGCATCGACGACATCACTAATGCAGCAAAGGGTGTAGATGCAGTTGTATTTACTGCTGGTTCAGGCGGACATACGGGTGCTGACAAAACAATGATGATCGATTTGGACGGTGCGATTAAATCCATGGAAGCGGCCAAACAGGCTGGGGCGAAACGGTTTGTCATTGTCAGTGCGATTGGCGTTCATCATCGTGACAAATGGATGGGTGGTGCACCGTACTATAGTGCAGCCAAGCATTATGCGGATGTGTGGCTAGAGAATAGTGGTCTTGATTATACAATTATCCGCCCGGGTGGACTGACCAACGATCCTGGCACCGGGAAAGTAAAAGTGGCGGTTGATCTTGAACGCGGGCAAATTCCTCGTGAAGATGTTGCGTCAACGATTGTTGCATCACTAGAGAATGACCAAACGATTGGTAAAGCCTTTGACATGATTGGTGGGGAAACGCCAATTGAAGATGCTTTAAAAACGTTATGATACTGTTCCATTGAATTTGGATTGAATGAGCGATGGTTCTCTTAAACTGAAAAACATGGGTACAAAAAACTGTATCCATGTTTTTTAATTTCCGTACCCAATGGTCATAGCCTTAAGATTGATCAAGCCTTGTTTAGCAAAATATCGGGTTTATTCGATGATTTTTTTGGCAAGTGAATCTTTTTTCAGTTCAAAATTATACTTTTCTTCATGTTTATATCCAGGATCTATATAACTGGATGCTTGATCACTGTTCGAAGCCTTTTTGAATTCAGGAAAAGAAGTATATTCTTTGTCTTTCCAAACCCATATTCCATTTTTTCCTTTTTCTTTTTGGAATACATTCCTCATTAGCTTGTTTCCTTTATTTTCTGAAAAGTAGTTAGCGACAAATATGTGGGCTGGTCCAGCGGTCAAAATGTTTTTTTCTATCACGTTGTTTTTTGTATCATACTGTAATAAAAGCTGACCTCCATCAAGACCCTTTGTATCATTTTTATAAATAATATTTTGAGAGATCAAAGAATTCTTGGTACCTCCCCGTTTTTTATCATATCCACCAATTGATATGCCGGTGTAAAAGTTATCATGTAAAATATTGTTTGTCATTTTGATATCATCAGCATATTTTTTGGAATGCTCCGAGGTTGCTTCTATTCCAATATCACTTTGGTAAACAGTATTCTTTTTAATGGTTATATGTTTACCACCGTCTACATAAATTCCTCCAGCAGAATATTCATCCCCATAAGCTGGATTGCCAAAAGAGGATATGTCATAAATTTTATTATTTTTTACCACTCCATGACGTACAAAGTCGGCTTTTTTATTATGAGAGGTACCTTCGTAACCAATCAGATCAATACCAATGTTATCATTTCGGCGAATCAGATTGCGCTCTACCTTAAAACCGTCAATATTTCCGTTAAGAACAAGAGATTCACTAGAACCAAGCTTTAAATCTTCTACCACATTATTCGAAATATCGATCTCCCGCATTGCGCCTGTTCCGTAAACCGCGATCCCATGACTATTACCATCAGCTGCAAGAGTTTTTATTCGGCGCACGTGATTGTTTTTCAATGTAATATGACTGCTGGAACCTGTTACATAAATCCCCATGACCGTTTCATCCGGTAAATTGGTTGTTAAATCCTGTATTGTCAACCCGCTGATAGTTAGATAGTTTTTATTATCAATCGTAATTAAGGATGTATCACCCGCAACATCCTTTAGATTTTTTCCACTTAGAACTACCTTATCTTTTTTGTATGCTTTAAAAGTAATTGGCTTTGATTTTGTTCCGCTATATTTGATGACAAGCTTTTCATGATAGGTTCCTTTTCGTATCAAGACGGTTGTCCCTGCCTTCGCTTCAGAAGCAGCTTTATTAAGTGTGCGAAATGGCTTTAATTTTGTGCCATCATTTTGATCATCTCCATTTACAGATACGTAGATGGTGCTTTCCTTTTTTTTATGGGTATTATTTAAAAGCAAAACAATCAGGATTGCAGCTGCAGCCAGGAGAATTAGCATGATTTTTTTCATTTCATCATTCCTCATTGATTCATATCTTTTATATTGCACTTGGGTTAACGAAAATGCAATGTTTTTTCATTCACAAATACGTTATAAGGTAGCAAGCTGCTGGTCCCCCGGCTTCGTGTGCGTGCTAGCCGCACACGAAGCCGGGAGAGAGCGTCACGAAGTTAGGAGAGAACACTTAGATGCATTGTTTTAGGAAAAATAGGGTATAAAATATGGTGTGGAGGTAATGCTTTTGAATTTGTTAGTAAAACCTGACAAAGATGCGGTTTGAAAAATATGTGAGAGGTGTTCTAATGAGACTTGAAAACAAAGTAGCCATTATAACAGGTGGAGGGACAGGTATTGGTAAAGAAACAGCACTGTTATTTGCCAAAGAAGGAGCTAAAGTGGTTATCACGGACATAAACCAGGAAACTGGGGAACAGGCCGTAAAGGATATTCACACAAATGGTGGCGAGGCATTGTTCATCCATCACGATGTCAGCAAAGAAGATGACTGGAAAACAGTTGCAGAGGATACGATTAATACATTTGGCAAAGTGGATGTTCTTTTCAACAATGCTGGAATCTATATTATAAAACCAGTAGCAGAGATTGAACTGGAAGAATGGAATCGTCTCATGTCGATTAATGTGACCGGTGTATTCCTTGGGATGAAACATATCATGCCGCTGATGGCAAAGCAAAATAAAGGTTCCGTGATTAATGCATCTTCCATAGCAGGACTGTCTGGTTCTCCAGGACATGTTCTTTACGGTGCAAGTAAGGGAGCAGTACGTATTATGACAAAAGATGCAGCAATGGAATATGCTTCCTCAAGTGTTAGAGTGAATTCGATCCATCCCGGATACATTGACACTGGAATGGCGGACTATGCTTCTGAAGTTACCGGAAATACAAAAGAACAACTAGGTGAAAATTTATTTCCATTAGGGCATTTGGGGACTGTAAATGATGTTGCCAATACAGTGCTATTCCTTGCTTCCGATGAATCAGCATTCTCGACAGGGGCAGAATTTGTGATTGATGGTGGAGCAACAGCAAGGTAATGCAGGATATGATCGAAGCAAGTTTATAATGGAGGGTTTAAGATGAAATTAAAAGATAAAGTAGCGATTGTAACAGGTGGAGCGAGTGGAATTGGCGAGGCGACTGTGCGCTTGTTTACGGAGGAAGGAGCAAGTGTCGTTATTGCCGATTTATCTGAACGCGGTAAAGATGTATCGGAGGAATTGAATAACAGTGGACACGATACGTTATTTGTTAAAACAGACGTAACAAAAGAAGAGGACATCAAACAACTGATCAAAGAAACCGTGAATAAATACGGTAAACTTGATATTATGTATGCAAATGCCGGAATTGCTGATGAGGCTCCGGCACATGAATTATCTTATGAAAAATGGAAGAGAACCATTGATATTAATTTGTCTGGCGTATTTCTTTCTGATAAATATGCAATCGATCAGTTTTTAAAACAAGGAAATGGTGGTGTCATTGTTAACGCTGGTTCGATTCACAGCTTCGTAGCACTGCCAAATCCAACAGCCTATTCCTCTGCAAAAGGTGGCGTGAAGTTATTAACCCAAAACTTATGTACCGCTTATGCAAAAGAAGGAATTCGTGTGAACGCAGTATGCCCGGGTTATATAGATACCCCCTTATTAAAAGAAGCAGATTCGGAGCAAAAAGAATACCTCGCTTCCCTTCACCCACAGGGCAGACTTGGAAAGCCGGAAGAAATAGCAAAAGCTGTCCTGTTTTTGGCAAGTGATGATGCAAGTTTTGTTAATGGCACAACCTTACTTGTTGATGGTGGCTATACTGCCCAATAATTAAAAAGAGATCATAACGGCCCATTTCTAAAAAGCAATTATTTTAGAAATGGGCTTGTTCATTCTCAGGTTTAATAACTATACTTTTCTTTCTTACGATAATCTATAGAAAAGGGCCCCATTTAGAAAAGTTTACATCCAAGTTACAGCCCAATTACCTATTCACTTTCAAAGTTGCCCAGACCCCAAAGCCTTCTCAATTTTGTCACGTAATAGTTGTGACAATCCTGTGACATCTTTCCTTATTTACAGCCCAAATCTTTTGCTATACTTAATATAAAGAAAGTACAAAAAAACAAGGGGAGTTTGCATGAAGAAAAGGTTTGGCCTGTTATTCGTTGTTTTAATAGCGCTTATAATCATCATTGCCGGATGTAGTTCCACCTCTCCCGGTGATAGCGTTGCCGGGGAGGGTGAAAAAGAGGGGGGTAACAAGGATAGTAAGGTTTTAAAAATTGCTACCGTCAATAACCCGGATATGAAAATTATGCAGGATCTGACGAAAAAGCATTTCGAAAAAGACAAAGGAATCAAAGTTGAATTTGTTGTTTTGCCGGAGAACGATCTTCGTAAAAAAGTAACAGAGGATGTCGGTCTTGGAGCAGGCGCGTTTGATATCGTGACCATCAGTACCTATGATACACCAATCTGGGCCAAGAATGAGTGGATTGAACCAATCAGCCCAAGACTGGATGAAATGAGTGAAGATGACAAAAAAGCATATGACCTGGAAGATATCTTTCCGACAATGAGAGAGGCGCTTACTTATGATGATAGTCTGTATGCACTGCCCTTTTATGGGGAAAGCACGATGTTTTATTACAACAAAGAGATTTTCAAAGAAGCTGGTCTGAAAATGCCTAAGCATCCGACCTGGGAAGAAGTTGGCGATATGGCACGCGAGATCAAAGAAAAGACTGGTACACCTGGAATCGTCTTGCGTGGGCTGCCGGGATGGGGAGAAATGATGGCACCGTTGACGACGGTAATCAATTCCTTTGGCGGGTCGTATTATGACAAGGATTGGAATGCAAATCTTGATAGCAAGGAAACCAAAAATGCGGTGAATTTCTATGTTGATTTGTTAAAAGATGCCGGTCAGCCCGGGGCAACGAGTACCGGATTTACGGAAGCATTGACCATCATGTCTACCGGTAAAGCTGCAATGTGGTATGACGCAACAGTTGCTGCTGGAACATTGAACAATCCGGATGACTCTTCCGTAGCTGGAAAGATTGGTTATGCTTTTGCACCGACACAGGTGAAGGAAGAAAATACTGGCGGACTGTATGCCTGGTCACTAGCAATTGAATCAGCGAGTAAAAATAAAGATGCAGCGTTCGAATTCATTAAATGGTCTACAAGTAAGGAATATGTAGAACTTGTGGGCAAGGAAAAAGGCTGGGTTGTTGCACCATCCGGGACGAGAATCTCAACCTATGAAAACCCGGAATACAGAGAGGCAGCACCTTTTGCGGATATGGTTCTGGAAAGTATTCAAAGTGTAGATTATGATAACCCTGCCGTGGATCCTGTTCCATATGTCGGTGCACAGTATGTTGCCATTCCGGAGTTCCAGTCACTTGGAACAGAGGTCAGCCAACAGATTGCAGCGGCGATTTCCGGAGATAAATCAGTAGATCAAGCCATGAAGGAAGCCCAAAAGTTGGCAGAAGATGCAGCTGAAGAGGGAGGATATAAAAAATAGCTGACTGTAGGATTCGTCAAATTATCTTACTAGGTTTACAGAGAGAATAGAGGAGGATGGACATCTTCCTCTATTCCTCCAGGTTTGTAGTACAACAATTGGTCAAAGGCAAGAAACTAAATTTCAAAATAAAAACAAGGGGGGATGAGTATGCAAACAACTGAAAAAAAGAGAAGAGCTTCCAACCAGCCTCCTGTGAAAAGGTTAATATTGCCAAGTGCCATTTACCTGATTATCATGACGCAGATTCCTTTTTTGATCACGATTTATTTTAGTTTTCAAGATTGGAATTTAATGCGTCCGGACAAAGGTATTGTATTTAATGGGCTGGCGAATTTCAAAAAGATCCTGACCTCATCTTCCTTTTATCAGGTATTTGGGAATACGGTTGCGCTTACGGTGGCTGTTTTAATCATATGCTTCCTATTGGGATTTGCATTTGCGCTACTGATGAATCGCCATTTTTGGGGAAAAGGCATCGTTCGTACAATATTCATTACACCTTTTTTTGTGATGCCGACTGTATCGGCGATTGTATGGAAAACATTGATGTACAATCCCAATTTCGGTATGTCGTCTTATTTTGCCCATGTATTTGGAAAGGCACCGATTGATTGGTTGTCTGCACATCCGCTTTTTTCAATCATACTAATCGTATCGTGGATGTGGACGCCGTTTTTCATGTTGATTCTATTGGCAGGTTTGCAGTCACTGCCGGATGAACTGATCGAAGCAGCACAACTGGATGGGGCGAATAAAATCGGCCAGTTCATCCATGTTACCATCCCGCATTTATTCCGATATATTGAGGTCGTGTTATTGCTGGGGCTGATGTTCATCCTGCAGGTGTTTGGCGAGATCTACGTCACAACCGCTGGTGGTCCGGGTTATGCTTCTACCAATCTATCATTTTTGGTTTATCGTATCGGGTTCCAGAACTGGGATATCGGGGAGGCATCGGCAGTAGGTGTGCTGACGGTTATATTAACGATCATTATGATGATGTTCATGTTTAAATTATTAAGTCGTATGTTCAGGGAGGAACAGTCATGAAAAGAATTGCATCAGGCGGACTGACACTGCTTACCTATGTGATTGCCATTTTGTTCTTTTTCCCAATTCTATGGATTTTCATTACGGGATTCAAATCGGAAAGTGAAGCCATCAACATTCCGCCTTCCCTCTTTTTCAAGCCGTCACTAGAGAATTTTGAAATTGTCTGGCAGGCGGGAATAGGCGGGTTCTTTGCTAACTCTGTTGTTGTTACGGTGGTGTCCACAGTAATCGCGCTTTTGCTTGGAGTTCCCGCAGCATATGCCCTGGCATTATTAAAGGTAAAGCGGAAAAATGATATTTTATTCTGGATGATTTCTACCAGGTTCCTGCCTGTTGCGGGGATCATTATCCCACTGTATCTATTGTTCAAAAATGTAAATCTATTAGATTCCTTGCCTGCCTTAATATTGCTTTACGCCGGTATGAATATACCTTTGATTGTTTGGATGATGCGGTCATTTTTCAACGATGTATCCTATGAGATTATCGAAGCTACACAGGTCGATGGTGCATCCGGGTTGCAATCTTTCTTTAAAGTGGTTTTGCCGCTTGTCAGACCAGGGCTGGTATCGACCGCACTATTATCGATGGTGTTTGCCTGGAATGAATTCTTTTTCGCCGTCAGTTTGAGTTACACCAATGCTGCGACACTGCCAGTATATATGGCGTCCTATATGACACAGGAAGGATTATTCTGGGCAAAAATGTCAGCAGCTGCGTCTATCTCCATTTTCCCAGTTATCATTTTGGGCTGGTTTACACAGAAACAACTGGTTAGAGGTTTGACGATGGGAGCGGTAAAAGGATAAATCATCGCATGAATAAATATGAAATATACAGGACGAATACTTCATTCAACACATCATGCAGTGTCTGAGAAAAGGCTATTATTGTATAGTAATCAACAAATTCAAATGGAAAGGAATGAATAATATATGAAAGCTTTAGTTATTGAGAAACCATATACAGCATCTGTGAAAGAGGTTCCTTACCCGAAGCCGGGAGCCGATGAAGTAACCATCAAGGTAGAAAATATCGGCATATGCGGGACGGATATTCATATTTTCCAAGGAGAATTCCTCTCACCATATCCGATCATACCGGGACATGAATTTTCTGGCACCGTGTATGAAATTGGCGAAAACGTACAGGGGTATGAAGAGGGGGAAAGAGTCACGGCTGATCCATCGCTTTTTTGCGGGCATTGCGAATTTTGTCTGACCAATCGCGGCAACCAATGTGAAAATTGGGGAGCGATCGGTAATACAGTGGATGGCAGCATGGCGGAGTATGTCAAAGTCCCAAGTAAAAACGTTGTAAAAATCCCCGATTCCATGTCATTTGCCGAAGCGGCTTTTATCGAACCAATGGCCTGTGTCGTCCATGGAATGAATCGACTCAATCTGCAGGTTGGCAAAAGGGTGATACTATTTGGTGCCGGCGCGATGGGGCAGCAGCTGATTCAATCCGTGAAAATGGCCGGAGCATCTGAACTTGTTGTCGTGGATATCTCGCAGGATAAGCTCGATATGGCACTTGAATGGGGCGCTACCAAAGGGGTGTTAAGTGAAAATATCGAAAAAGAATTGAACAAGAAAGATTACCCGCATGGATTTGACGTGGTGATTGACGCTACCGGTATTCCAAAAGTGATTGAACAGGCATTTCAATACATGGGAAAAACGGCAACATACCTGCAGTTCGGAGTGACACCGAAAGAAGCTGCTGTACCGGTAGATACATTCAAATTGTATAACAATGACTGGACAATACTTGGCACGATGGCCATTAACCACACATTCCTGCCAGCATTTGAGTGGGTGAAGAACGGCCGGATTGACCTTGAACATATCATCTCGAAAGAAATATCGCTTGAGGAGACGATTGACTTTCTGAAAGGGCCAAGGAATCCTGATGATTTAAAAGTGCAAATCAAGTTGTAAGGATGTTCAAAAAGTCCGGTAAAAATGACGCTTCGAATTTCTTCGTTGGCTTGCTTTTCCGCTCCTCATGTACCTTTACGTACACTCCGGTGCTCAAAGCTACGCCGCCTAGAACTTCTTGGTCCTTTTTATCCTCCTTTTTGAACACGAATTATAAGACAAAAATAAACACGCAAAAAAGGGAAAAGTCACCATACATGGCTTTTCCTCTTTGTTGATAAAGGGGTTATCAGATGGATAAAGAATTGTTAATGGGAATCGATATCGGCACACAGGGAACGAAAATACTTGTAGTGGATACAAATGGTCATACGGTCGCAGTAGGAAGCTATTCCTATGATTTCTACGTTCCAAAAGCCGGCTGGGCGGAACAGGATCCACTACAATGGTGGCATGCCGTACAGAAATCACTAAAGCAGATTTGGGACAAAGGAATCAAACCGGATCAGATACGGGGAATTGGTGTATCGGGACAGATGCACAGTCTGGTTTTACTGGATGAAAATAAGGAGGAACTGGGGAATGCCATATTATGGAACGATGTCAGAACGCATAAAGAATGTACGGAAATAGAACAAATTGTAGGCAAGAGCAGCGTGTTGGGGATCACTCGCAACGCCGTACTTCCAGGGTTTACAGCACCAAAACTACTATGGGTCAGAAAGCATGAGCCGGAACGGTTTGCGCGCATTCGGCATGTGATGTTGCCAAAGGATTATATCGTTTTTAAATTGAGTGGGGTTTTTTCCTGTGATGTTTCAGACGCAAGTGGTACGGCACTGCTTGATACAAAAAAGCGAATGTGGTCCAGAGAAATGGTGGAGGCGCTGGGTATTCCATTAGCCTGGCTGCCGGAAGTTCATGAAAGTCAGACGATTGTGGGGAATGTGTCACAGCATGCAGCCACGGTTACGGAATTAGCGGTTGGTACAGAAATTGTTGCCGGTGCCGGTGATAATGCAGCGGCAGCCCTTGGCAATGGCATATATGAAGAGGGATCGGGTATTGTCAGTGTGGGAACATCAGGCACTGTTTTTGCTCCACTAAAACAACTCCCAATCGTCCACGATGACGAGCAGCTGGCTACATTACATCAGTTTTGTCATTGTTTGCCGGATACCTGGCACGCGATGGGTGTAACATTATCGGCGGGGATGTCGTTAAACTGGTTTAAGCACACGTTTTCAGAAGAATCGTATGACGCATTTCTTGCAGGAATAGACGACATTCCAGCAGGGGCAAGGGGATTGTATTATCTTCCTTATCTGAATGGTGAGCGCACACCGCATAATGATCCCGATGCCAGAGGGGTTTTCTTCGGTATCCATTATCAGCATACTCGCGACCATTTCACGAGAGCTGTTTTGGAAGGTGTATCGTACAGCCTGCGTGATTGTTATGAATTGATTAAGCGCTGCAATGTATCCATTAATGATTTATATGTAACTGGCGGTGCAAGCAAAAGTCCGGCATGGCGGCAGATTTTGACGGATGTTTTGGGACGGGGGCTAACCTTTTTTGATGGCAGGGAAGGTCCGGCATTTGGCGCGTCTTTATTGGCGGGTCTTGGCACAGGTGTCTGGGAGAACGCGAAGGCATTCCCGGCATTTTTTGACACCGGCAATGAGACCGCCATGATTCATGAAAATGCTAAACAGTACGATACTGGTTATCATATGTATAAAAAGATATATGATCATGTCAAACCCCTATTTCATTCCTAAAGAGATGATATAATGAATAGAATAGCTTCAGTAGGCGGTTTCATTTGAGACAGAGAGGATGAAAGGTGTGGAACAGTCTATATTTTTGAATTCGCGGCAAAAAGAAATATTACGGGCTTTCATGAATGAAAATAAACTAATTACCTATAAATCTCTTTCTGAATACTTCAAGTTGAGTGTGCGGACCATTCAAAGGGAGGTCAAATCACTTGCACCTATTTTAAACCGTTATCATGTTAAAATAGCCAAAAAAATTGGTTCCGGCCTTCAGTTGCAGGGGTCTGAAGCAAATATCCAGAGACTGAAAGCCCACCTGCAGGACGCACAAGTAATGGCCACATACTCTCCGGAAGAGCGCCAGGAAGGCATTGCCTATGATCTTTTATTGTCGAACGGACCATTGAAAACGGGGTATTTCAGTGCCAAATTCGGTGTTTCTGCAGCGACCATTGCTTATGATCTGGATAAGGTCAGTGCAGCTTTTGAGGAGATCGGTATGAAGGTCGAACGTGCACCGGGAATTGGCGTTTACATTGATGGCACAGAGCAGCAGCGTAGGACTTTGCTGTCACGCCTGCTGCATAAGGACATTACTTTTGAAGACTGGCTGGAGTTTTTCCAGGAGCCAGCAGGAGATAAAATTTTGTACGGAAAGTTGGGCTCGGTCATTCGCAATAGATTGCTGAAGTTTGTTCAAACCGACAAAATCATCGATGTGGATCATGTATTAAGTGAGGTATTGGATGAGCAATCAAATGTTGTTTTAACGGATAGAAATTATGTGAATCTGATCATTCATATCGTATTATCAATGGAAAGGATCCAAAGTGGAAAGGTAATCGAGTACACCAACTTAAGCCAATGGGAGCCTATTGAATCAGAGACGCTTTTACTGGCCGAAAAAATTGTCAATCGTTTGGAGCAAGTATTTTCGCTGACATTCCCCGAGATTGAAATAAAGTATATTTCACTGCATTTGGCGGGTGCAAAGGTGTCTACGGAAATGAACGAAAAAGATGGCAGCAGTGAAGAATTTATGTGGATTGAGTTGACGCAAAGCTTCATTCGTTCCATCGAATATGATCTCGGTACATCTTTTGAAGGGGATAAACTGCTGTTCGACGGTTTGGTCTCCCATTTTGTACCGGTACTTAACCGGCTGAAATATCATTTGCAAATACACAACCCGATGCTGGACAAGATAAAGGAAAATTATCCGGATGTCTTTGCTGCCTGCGAAAATGCCTGTGCGATGCTGACAGAAAAAATAGGTTATTCTATACCAGAAGATGAAGTCGGTTACTTGACCATGCATGTCGGCGCCTCGATACTGCGGATTGAAAGTTATGCGAAGGAGCAATACAAGGCGGTAGTTGTTTGCGCGAGCGGGCTTGGAACATCTATGTATCTAGCTACGAAAATCCGTTCCGAAATTCCAAATTTGCAAGTGGAAGCGGTCATCTCTATGAATGAACTTGCAGAGTGGTTACAGGATGACCGTAATGCGGATATTATTATTTCCACGGTTAACTTGCCTGTTGCAAGTGCTATGGATGTGGTGGTCGTAAGCCCTTTTCTAAAAAAAGAAGACCTTAACAGAATTAGGAATTCATTGGTCAGTACCATTCATACGGAGAAAAAAACCCCGGCACCGGCAGCAAATGTGGATGATAAAAAAGAATATGAATCTGCTTCTCTACTATCCCTTGCAACATATGGGGAAGGCATGATGCATATATTAAGGAATTTCCGTGTATATGAACATGTGAAAGTCGGTTCTGACCGGATATCCAGTCTCCTGATTCACATGGAAAATGCTGGAGCTGTTGCCAATTTGGATATACTTATTGCCGATATAAAAGAAAGAGAGCAGCAGGGTGGTTTCATATTGGATGGTCTGGCGATGCTGCATACCAAATCAAAAGGGGTGATGGCTCCGCTTGCAGCAGTATTTCGTACTGAAAAACCTGTACCATGGTATAATGATGATGGGAGCAAACAACATGTGCAAGTGATCCTTCTGTTGGTTGTTCCGGCAGATGCTCCTGAAGAACATATGAAAATGATCAGTGAAATTCCGGCATCGTTTATTGAGGAAGATTTTCTAAACGGAATCATAAATGAGGATGTACATGGGGTGCATCGCTTATTTGAAAGGGTGTTAACGGGGGCGTTTGAACAGAGAATAACTTCCGTGGCAAAGGGGTTATGATGCAAAATGAGGAGATTCGCCCAACTTTTTAGTGCGATGGTGTATCAAAATATCATCATCATCGTTGCTGTCGGTTTTATACGTGTGATTTTCGGCGATTATGGCTGGTGGTACAACGAAACGATTATACAATTAGTTAACCCGGTATACCATACCATTTTGCCTGTACTGATAGGATTTACCGGTGGAAGATTAATTGGCGGGCAAAAAGGGGGAGCTACAGCGGCCGTAGCTATATTTGGATTGACGCTTTCCAGTACAGTGCCGGCCATACTTGGCGCAATGATTATTGGACCGGTTTCAGGGTGGGTAATCAAGAAAATTGACCAATACATTATCAAAAAATTGCCGGGAGCCGGGTATGAACTCCTAATTGGAAATATATTGACTGCTTTTATTGCATTTTTATTCACATTGGTTTGTTATTTGTACATAGGAAAGATATTCTCTACCGGGATAGAACTAACGCTTCAATTTCTGGAATCCATTGTCAGTTCCAGCTGGCTGCCGATTGTGGCTGTATTCGTGGAGCCAGCTAAGGTATTGTTTTTTAATAACGTTGTAAATTTCGGAATCTTGGCTCCCTTGGGAATCCATCAGGTCAACGAATTAGGCAAATCACTATTTTTCTTAATCGAATCAAATCCAGGTCCGGGCTTGGGGATCCTGCTTGCTTATTGGCTGAAAACAAAGGGAGAACAAAGAAAGGGTGCGAAACTGGCTACCTTGGTCCATTTTTTTGGTGGAATACATGAAGTTTATTTTCCATATGTACTTAAGAAGCCAAGGCTAATCATTGCTGTCATTTTAGGTGGGATGGTCGGGGTGTATAGTTTTCAGCTATTTCATGTTGGTCTAGTGGCCATTCCTTCCCCTGGTAGTGCTTTACTTCTGGTCGGATTAGCGCCAAAAGCAGATATGCTGTTTGTTCTGCTAGGCATCCTTTTATCCGGGCTGGCATCCTTCTTGGTAAGTATATGTTTATTGCGTCAAGTATCGGAATCGCCAACAGTGAATGATACGAAAGAGACGATCAATATATTTTATAGATTAACAGAAAGTGGCAGGCTGCCTCAAGAGAATGAGGATATGGCCGATAATTCCGGGGAAAAGGTGATGAATGCAGCGGACGAGAAGACCTTGAAGGGAGCCGCCATTCATTCTATTTATTTTGTATGTGAGGCAGGAATAGGCTCCAGTGCGATGGGAGGAGCCATGCTGCGGAAAAAACTGCAACAGGCCAATTTGCCAATCACAGTTGAGAATGCATCAATTAACGATATTCCCGAGGATGCCGATCTGATCGTCTGTCATGAACGTCTGCTGCCAACAATTAAACGCGTGGTACCAAATAAAACCTATTATCCCCTTCAATCATTTACGGATATGAAGGTTTATGATCAGTTGGTTCGGGAGCTTATTTGAGTTTGAAAACGCGGGCCCTTTGGATACGGGTTGTTAGCAATTGCTCATATAAAAACCCCCAATTTGATAACTTACTCAAACCGGGGGTTGTTCTGATTATAGCTTTTGACCATTAGTTGCAATAACGTCTTTATACCAGTAGAAGGATTTTTTACGGCTTCTTTCCAATGTTCCGTTTCCTTTATCATCCTTGTCTACGTAGATGAAGCCATAGCGTTTGGACATTTCACCCGTTGAAGCACTAACCAAATCAATGCATCCCCAGCTTGTGTAACCCATCAGTTCAACGCCATCTTCTATTGCTTCACGCATTGCCTTGATATGTTCACGCAGATAATCAATTCGATAATCATCATTGATTGACCCGTCTGCTTCTACTTTGTCATATGCGCCCAGCCCGTTTTCAACAACAAACAAGGGTACTTCATATCTGCCATATAACTTATTCAAGGAAATTCTTAAACCGATTGGGTCAATCTCCCAGCCCCAATCACTGGCTTTCAGGAATGGATTTTTAACCCCACTCATGATATTTCCTTTCGTCTTTTCCTGTTCGTCCTTTTCTTTTTTCTCCGTTCGTGACATGTAGTAACTAAAGGCAATATAGTCTACTGTATGCTCTTTAATTAACTCCAAATCTCCTTCATGAATATCCAGTTTAATGCCATGTTCCTTGAAATATCGGTTGATAAAGGCTGGATATTCCCCGCGCACTTGAACATCGGCACAGAAGTAATTGAAAAGATTCTCTTCTTGCAGTGCATACATCACGTTTTCAGGATTCGAATCATATGCGTAAACAGGTGCATATATGATCATACAACCGATTTTTGAATCTGGGATAATCTCATGACAGGCTTTGACAGCGATGCTACTGGCAACAAATTGGTGATGAAACGCCTGAAACGTTGGTTGATAACGATCTTCCTCGTTTTGGATGGAAAAGCCAAGTCCCATAATAGGCATCATTAATCCACTATTGATCTCATTAAATGTCATCCAATATTTGACCTTATTTTTATAACGATTAAAAATCACATTCACGTATCTTTCAAAGAACGTAACAACGTCTCGATTTCGCCAGCCGCCATATTCCTTGACAAGATTTACCGGCATTTCATAATGGGAAATCGTTACAACTGGTTCAATTCCATATTTGTGCAGTTCATCAAAAACACGATCATAGAAAGCCAGTCCTTCTTCGTTTGGTTCCAGCTCGTCTCCGTTTGGGAAAATTCGTGTCCAGGCAATTGACATGCGGTATGCCTTAAAGCCCATTTCCGCAAACAGTGCAATATCTTCTTTGTATCGGTGGTGAAAGTCAATTGCTTCATGGTTTGGATAGCTATATTTATCCTCATGAATGTCAAAATCAAAGCCGGAGGATTGCAATATGGAAAGACGTTCTTTTCCACCTGGTAAAACATCAGCAATATTTAATCCTTTGTTTCCTTCGTGAAATCCGCCTTCTATCTGGTTGGCTGCAGTTGCTCCTCCCCATAAAAATCCTTCCGGGAATCTTTTTTCGGTTTGTGGCATGTTTATTTCCTCCTGTTTTAAAATTTAACTAAAAAAACCTAAACAAGTGTGCACCCTTTCATTGAAGGTACAATACTTGTTTAGGTTTTGCCTGCTTTATCAGTAACAATCCTGTAAAACTAATTATTCGATTTAAGTCTATTATATATTAATAATAACATAATCTCAACGTTTACCCCTCACCCCGGCCAAGTTCAGCCGGAAGCATTTATTAGTTATTTAAGGTATAGTAGAGATAAATAATACAGCAAATGAGGTAACTTAAATGAGACTTATAGCTTCAGATTTAGATGGGACACTTTTAAACGATATAGGTGAAATCAGTCGGGAAAATTTAAAGGCAATTAAAAAGGCTGGGGAAAGAGGGATCAAGTTCGTTGCAGCAACCGGAAGATCCTTTAACGCTGCCAGCAAACCACTTCAGGCTTCGGGAATTTCATGTCCAATCATTTGCCTTAATGGGGCCAACACGTATGATTTGAATAAAAATTTGATCCGTACGATAACAATGGATTTGTCTACTTGTCGGGAAATCATATCCGTTTGTCAAACATCCGTCATGTATATTGAATTTTTTACGAATTTCGGTGTTTTTTCAAACGGCAGACATCGATTCATGGAAGTTATCATTAATATTATGAAAACTGCTAATCCTGATATCACTGAAGAAGAAATCCAGCAATACGTTGAACAACGGTTTCAAGATGAGCAAGTTCAATTTATCCAAAATTACGAGGAGATTCTTTCAAATGAGAACATGAAGGTGTACAAAATTCTAGGTTTCTCCCTTCAAGATAAGGTATTGCGCAACACTATTAAAAGTTTGGAAAATAAGTCTGGATTGGCCATTACTTCTTCTGGTCCTATGAATCTTGAATTTAATCATAAGGATGCACAAAAAGGTACTGCACTCAAAGACTTCGCAAATAGTCTGGGCATCCAAATGAAAGACGTCATGGCATTGGGCGATAATTTAAATGATCGAAGTATGCTTGAACAAGCAGGACATGGAGTTGCGATGGGAAATGCAGTAGGGGAAATAAAAGAAGGGTGTAAGTATACAACAAAAACAAACAATGAAAACGGGGTAGCTTATGCTATTGAGGCGATGCTGAAGAAATATAACCTCCAAATCTAAAAGGGAAAGCCATCGAGGCTTTCCCTTTTAGATTAGAGAACTTCTCCATTTGTCGCAATGACCTGTTTATACCAATCAAAGCTTTTCTTTTTCGAACGTTTCAGTGATCCGTTTCCTTCATTATCCCGATCTACATAAATATAGCCATACCGTTTTTTCATTTCACCAGTAGAGGCACTAACAATGTCAATTGGGCCCCAGCTTGTATAGCCGATGATATCCACGCCATCCTCAATTGCCTCGCCCATTTCGGCAATATGTTTTCGCAAATAATCAATCCGGTAATCGTCATCAATCGTACCATCAGCATTCGGCTCGTCAATTGCGCCAAGACCGTTTTCCACAACAAATAATGGTTTCTGATAGCGATCGTAAAGCTGGTTTGCCGTAATACGAAAGCCTTTTGGATCAATCGTCCAGCCCCAATCGGATGTTTCAAGATACGGATTTGTAACCGAGCCAAACACATTGCCGCTTGTTTGATCTTTCAACACTTCCGGATCCGTACTTGTTGTTTTGCTGGAATAATAGCTAAATCCAATATAATCGACGGTGTGATTTTTCAACAGTTCTTCATCGCCTTCTTCCATTTCAATGGTTAAATGGTTGTCCTTGAAGAAACGCTTGGCATAACCCGGGTATTCTCCGCGGGATTGAACATCAATGAAGAAGAACGATTCCTGATCTTGTTGCATTGCTTTATAAACATCGTCTGGATTGGCGGTATACGGATAAGTGGTACCTGCTGCCAGCATACAGCCGATTTTTGCATCAGGAATGATTTCATGGCATGCCTTGACAGCACGGGCACTTGCAACCAGCTGATGATGTGCTGCCTGATACTTGATTTGTGTTTCATTTTCGCCTTCTTTAAAGACAAGGCCAGCACCAACAAATGGCAGATGCAAGAGCATGTTGATTTCATTGAAAGTCATCCAATATTTCACTTTGTCTTGATAGCGATTAAAAATCGTTTTTGCATAGGTTTCAAAGAAGTCTACAAGCTTGCGGTTTCTCCAGCTGCCATATGCTTCAATTAAGTGTACAGGAACATCAAAGTGCGCTATGGTTACGACCGGTTCGATGTTATATTTACGTAATTCATCGAACAAATCGTCATAAAACTGGAGGCCGGCTTCATTAGGCGTTTCATCATCTCCATTTGGAAAAATACGCGCCCAGGAAATGGAGACTCGTAATGCCTTAAAACCCATCTCGGCAAACAATGCGATATCTTCTTTATAATGATGATAAAAGTCAATAGCCTTATGTGATGGGTAAAATTCACCTTCGACAGGTTTTAAAGAATCGATGTTTCCATTCATAACATTCCAGCGTTTTTCACCTGTTGGCATCAAATCAACAGACGTTAACCCTTTTCCATCCTCTAAATATGCACCTTCTACTTGATTGGCGGCTAAAGCACCGCCCCATAAAAATCCTTTAGGAAATGTTGACATGATAAAAACTCCTTCGTCTTGTGATAAAGAGGAAAGGCTGGAACACTTTCCTCCTGTTATTTTCGATTATCCTTCCAATGAAAGTAGCTGGTCGCCAGTTAAGATTTGTTCACTTTCAGTTATAGCAATATCTTTATATTTATCCCAATTAGTTACAATGATCGGCGTTGTTACCGGAAAGCCAGCTTCTTTAATTTGTGCAACGTCAAATTCAATAAGGAGTTGCCCTTTATCTAATTTTGCTCCTTGTTCCACATGACCTGTGAAGTGCTTTCCATCCAGTTGCACCGTGTCCATGCCGATATGAATTAGAATTTCTGCTCCGAGATCGGTTGTAATTCCAATGGCATGGTTCGTAGGGAATAATGCTGTGACTGTTCCAGATGCAGGTGAAAGTAATTTTCCTTCTGCAGGTTCAATCGCAATCCCTTTTCCAAGTGCACCCGATGCAAATGCGGAATCTTTCACTTCTTCCAATGCTATTACTTCACCATTTAATGGACTGAAAAGATCTTCATTTTTTACATTTTCTTCAACAGTTTCTACAGTAGGTTCTTCTGCTGGTTGAGAGGGTTCTTCCGCTACTGCTGTGTCTGCTTTTTTGTTAAAACCACCAAAGAAATAAGTCAACACAAAAGCTAGAACTGCGCCAACCACAACAGCCACAATGGAACCCATGAATGCTGTATTTAAACCTTCTTCCGGATGAATCAAACTCGGGAATTGGAATATACCAAGCCCACCCATTACATAGCCTTTTGTACCAAATAATCCTAGTATTGCTCCACCAATTGCTGACGAAACAAGTGTGAAAATAAACGGTCTTTTTAATGGCAAAGCGATACCATATAAAGCGGGTTCGGTCACACCAAATATGGAAGAAATAAATGCTGGTGCACTAAGTGTTTTTGTATTTTTATTTTTCGTTTTAATCCAAACAGCCAGAACAGCTGCTGCTAAAGCAAATGAATGAACAAATATCAATGCTAAAATTGGGTCAACCCCGGAAACGGCAAAATTATTGATTGCAATCGGAACGAGTCCCCAATGTAGCCCAAACATAACAAATACCAACCAAAAGCCACCAAGGAAAGCCCCCGCGATAACAGGACTTAAATCATAGATCCAAACCGTTGCTTGTCCTAGTATCTGACTTGCCCAAGTTGCGATAGGACCAATCACAATAAAAGTTAATGGGATAATAATCAGCAATGTAAACATCGGAACTAAAAACATTTTTACAACGGATGGAATAACTTTCGCAAAGAATTTTTCAAGCTTGGCTGCAAAAAATGCTGAGACAATGATTGGTATAACGGACATGGAATAGGTCATTAAAATAACCGGGATACCAAAGAACTCAATATAGACAGGTGATTCAAACATGGTTCCCGCAAACAATGTATACAAAGGTTCTCCTGCTTCCGGTATTCCTTCAAGTGCTGGATAAACCAAAGCCATCCCGATAACCATACCAATAAAAGGCGTTCCACCGAATTTTTTCATTGCACTATAACCTAAAATAATCGGTAAGAAATAAAATAGCGCATCTCCTGTTGCATTTAAAATTTGGTACGTTCCACCTTCTTCATTAAGCCATCCAAGCGCAACAAACAAAGCGTTGAAACCTTTAATCATACCAGAGGCAGCCAATACCCCAAGTATCGGAGTGAAGATACCGGAAATCATATCAATAAAACGGTTAAATAGATTACCTTTTTCAACATTATCATCAGCATCAACAGGCGCTTCGGCGTTAAAACCTCCAACCTCTACAACTGCTTTATACACATCAGGCACATGGTTGCCGATAACTACTTGATATTGGCCACCACTTTTCATGACTGTCACAACACCATCCATATTTTTTAACACGTCTGTATTCGCTTTACTTTCATCTTTTAATTTAAAGCGAAGACGGGTAATACAATGGACGACACTAGTAACGTTTTCTTTACCACCGACATTTTTAATAATATCTTTGGCCAATTGTTCGTACTTCATTATTCTCCCTGCTTTCTATTCTAATTGTCTATTATAATGCAATCAATTTTCTTTACCTTTTTCTACATAACCCATATCATTGTAAGATTCTATTTTGTATTCACCATCTTTATAGGTTAATTTGGTTATACTAGCATTTTCTAACTGTTCTCCTGTGAATTCGGGATCAATACTTTCAAGTAAAGCATTTATCGACAAACCACTCGATACGACCAGTACATTGCCACCACCGTTTTCAGCCGCTTTTTTACTGATGTCATCCAGTGCTTCGCGAGTTCTTGTGGTTATTTGCTTCCAATTTTCTGCTTCTCCTGTTTCATCCAGTTCAGCAATGGTATCGGCTATTTTCTCAAGACTAACTGTCGACATCAATTTTTCGAACGGTACATCATTTGCTTTTGAAATATCATCCCACATGGTTTCGTTTAAGTCGCCTTCGTATTTTCCAAAATACCATTCACGTAATCGATCGTCTTGCGCTAATTTTGTATCTGATTGATCGCTATTATCCAAGACTGTTTTTGCTGTGCTAATATGACGTCCACTGTCACCACTATATGCTGCTGTAAATGGTACATCTTTTAGCCCTTTTCCCAAATACTCTGCCACTTTTTTACCTTCATCTGTTAGAGGCGCATCAGCCCAACCTTGTACACGGTCCGTTTTATTAAGTAATGTTTCACCGTGACGGGTCAAGTAAAGCGTAACTGTATTGTCTGCATTTTGTTCTTTGGCGGAACTTGATTCTTCTGATTGGCTAGCATTGGTTTCCTTCTCTTGATTACATGCAGCCAATCCAAACAGGAAAAGAACGGATATAAAAACAATAGATAACTTTTTCATTTGAATCCCTCCAAAAATTAATAAATTTCATAAAAAAACCTAAGTTACGTTCAGCATAAAGAGAATAATCCCTCTAAACCGTCAGTAACTTAGGTTTTGCCTGCTTCATCAGTAACAATCCTAAAGTTAACCTAACATTTCTTATTAATAATACGCGCAAACATTTAGCGTTTTAAGATGAATGATCTATTTGATGCCGATTGGTAATTCGATGGATATGCAATGTTAAATAGACCTTTTCATCGTTGGAAATGTTCCAATCATAGTTCTTGGCAATGTAGGTTGCAATCCTTTCTGTACATTCAAATGCGGCCACATACTTCTTTTTGACCTGTTCATACAGGAAATTGTCATATGCCTCGTTTGATTCTTCTTTGCGAATGAAGCGAATGGCAAAGAACCGGAGATGCGTTAGAAATCGCTCATAGTTAATGGAGTTCTCATCTAATTCTATCTTGAAAAAGTATTTGACGATATTCAGGATATTGTTAACCAATTCCGTTACTTTAATGGCCATATCCATATTTTCTCCAGAAAGTTGACTATTGACCAGGTGTAGTGCGATAGAAGCTGCTTCATCTTCTTCCAGTCTGACCCCTGTATCTTCTTCTACCATGTCCAGTGCTTTTAATGCGATTTGAAATTCTTGTTTATAGTACCTGCGAATTTCCCATAGCAACGGGTTCTTTAAGTCAATACCGTTTTTATGCCTTGTAATCGCAAAACTCAAGTGGTCGGTTAATGCAACATATAAATAGTCATCTAATTTATATGTTAGATGGGATTTGGCCAATTCAAGAATTTTGTAGGAAAGCTCCAAATATATCTCAGGTGTATCTTTCATCAATTCAGCAAGCTTTTTAGCCACACCAGAACTTTCCAGGACAAAGGTTTTCTCTATTTTGGCAGTGTCAATAACGTCTCTAACCTTTTTTTGAAACGCCAAACCTCTGCCCATGACAACGACTTCCTGATCCGATTCATCTCTGGACATTACTACATTATTGTTTAATACCTTCGTAATTTTCATTTGCATTCACACCTGAAAGAGTATTTGTAAATCCTTCTGGCACCTATTTACTTACTAATTAAAAAAACCTGGATTAATCAAAATTGTAGACAAATAGTCCCACAACCAACTTTGATTAACCCAGGTTTTGCCTGCCAGACAGTAACAATCCTTTGATTAACTTCATTATAAATGATTGCGGTTTCAATTGCAAGAGGAAAAATGGATATTTTGTCGATGTTTTTGGAAATAAGATGGAGGACTTTGGTGCGTCATTGAATTACTTGATTAATATGGGCGTTTAGTTGGATTGACAAAAGTTTGGAAGTTATTGATAGTTGAAATGAGGATTAAGCCTCGTTTAAGTGAAAGGCGGGAATTAGATGACTACAGAAATTAAAATTGAACACAACCCAATCAAGCAAGCTATTACTACATTGAAAGGGTCTGCCCAAAACTTTCAATCTTCCTTTCCAGATGAGATAGAAGGGGGAAATCATCTGGATCTATTGGACCAGCTGAACGAATTAAATCACACGTACGCAACACTGCTACAATCATATCAGTTATTAATGCTGAAACACATCCATACAACCGAAAATTCTGTTGCGTCGTTAATGGAAACCGACCAACAACTTGGGGACTACATCGGCTTTCTGAAATAGTTCGGTACGAGGAGGGTTGGAATGAAAACATTAGATGTGGCAAGTTTGCAAGAAGGGGTCACCGCAACGCTACAGGAAATTGAAAACATTCAAAGTAAAATAACGGAGATGCAAAAAGGCGTTCGCGGTATGATTGACTTGGAAGACCATTTAAAAGGTAAAATGGGCGATTCTATCCGTTCTTTTTATGAAGGTATCCATGAACCCTTTTTGATTTTTTTGTACCAATCGTTAACCCATTACAGCCAGGCATTGGAAAAATTGCAACAGGCTGTTTATTCTTATGAATCTAATGAAAATGGGATTGTACGTGAAGATTTTATGGATAATGATGTTCTAAATGGATTGGACAAGGCCGAGCAAGTAACTTCAGCATTAGTTGACGAAGCGAATGGAATCATGGATCGTATTTCTGATCTTATCTCTTTGCCAAAGCTCGACATGGAGGAATTTGATTCCATGATGCAAAAAGGTAAAAGGAAAGTAAAGAATAGCCTGGAACAGTTGTATGAACTGGATCATGAACAAACCAAATCATTAAGTGAAGTGGGAAAAGATCTGAAGTTATTGAATCAATACATAAATGAGATGTCACATAATTTTGCTTCTGATTATTCCATTACATCATTTGATGCGCTGTCAGCCTTGAAGTTAACGACACTTCCTACTATTTTAAAGGAAGTATATGGAGAGCCTGTTAAAGAGGAAGAAGACCCCAGTTTATGGACCAAAATAAAAGACGGAGCCGTGGCGTTTGGCAAAGGAGCGGTCAGTACAGGGAAAGGTGCTGTGCTTGGCAGTTTTGATGTTGGAAAAGATACGTTAGTTGGTTTAGGAAATACATTTATGCATCCGGTTAAGACGGGAACAGCGCTAAGGAATATGATTCAGCACCCAAAGGTTACGGGCAAACTCCTGGGTCAAACAATCGCAGAATCATATAAACGTGATATGATCAATGGGGATGCTCAAAGCCGTTCGCACTGGGTTACGTATGCATTGGGTAATGCAGCGGTTTCAGTGGTTGGTACAAAGGGCGCTGGAACGGTGACGAAGACTAGTGTGACAACAACTAAAGCTAGTGTGAAAACAGCTGCAACGGCGGCTAGTAAATCTGTGAAAGACGCGGACTTATCAAGATTTTTACCTTATACACCACAGTATCAGTTGGCCGGGGGAGCCAGGGTACCTTATAATGTGGTGGATGGGAAGTTTTTGAAGGATCAGTTGATTTGGAAGGCGGAAAATCTACCGGGGACGGAGAAACATTTGAATAACTTGGGAAAAGCGACAGTATGGGGCGATATAAAAATTACCCAACCATTGTATAAGGGTACGAAAATACCTAAGTCATTTGAATTAACTGTAGATGGTGATAAATTTTGGGTGCATCCCAATGGTACTAAACATATGGTTGAATATATAACAAAGGATGAAGCTACACACGGTATGCCAATAAATAGTCAAACATTATTGTCTAGTTTCCAAAACTCTGTAAAAACAGTCAATAAGAACGGTATAGTATATGATGAACTCATAAATGTAGGTGATTGGGAATTAATATTTAGTAAGCCACGTGGCGACAAATTGCAACCAGTTATAAAGCATGCCGTGTATAGACCTAATAATTAAAGGGAGGTATCTTTATTCATGCTAACTGTAAAAAAATACAAAGAGAAAACATATGAGAGTATTGAATTTGATATATATACACCAATCAATATTGAATTTGGTACTTGGAACATTTCAAAGGAGCCCACGCTATATTGGAGAACTGGTGATTTTAAAAAATCTTTAATAGAAATTGGTATTGGGAGCGATACAGGGGTTTTGCGTTCCATTACCTTAACATTGAGCGAGAACGTGCTCAAAACAGAGAATAATGAACATTTAGTTACGAATCATGTTGAAGTGGCTGAGGGAACCCCTGTGTTTTGGGTGGATGAATATGCCAATGAAACCTATATAGATGAAAAAGGGAAATTAAATGTTTACATAGGGAAAGATAATATATATATATCATTTTCGGAAAGTGAAATAATATCACTTATCAAAAATAATACCATTCTATTTAGTATGGACGGAAATAATCAATTTTGCGGCATTTTAATAAATGGGGTAGGAACGAATGACAAAGAGTTACTAGAAAAGGCATTATCAATCTAAAACAGTGCCGCCTTGTAAAGTGGACCCTATTGTCAAGACACCAATTTTATAAAAATAAGGTGGGTCTATTATTTTATCCTTATCCCATCTTACTGACTAGGTTTTTCCTGGCTCGGAAAGATAATCGCTCAAGATGGGATAATGGCTATCTAATGAAAATAAATCGAAGCTGGTGTCTGATAATCCAATAAATCGATACATTCCAAGAGGCAATTGATAATTGGGAGTAAGACTATTTAGTGACGTCTAAAAAGTAGTATAAACGCCAATCGATTCTTAAATGGTGCAAGAAATATAGGATAATTTCGCATTGTACCTAACACCACTATAATAAGGGCGCGGAGCAAGTTGTAGTGACAGGTGATATCTCGTTTCATTCGGGAGGATTTTCCAAAGGATACGCAGGATATGCTTAATTAAAGAACCTTGATTGGCCTACGTTGCCTTTTAGGGTTCTCTAATGTTAATGGGAATAACAAGAATAAACTACTTTTCAATTCAGGGTGTTCGACCTCGAAAAACTGCTTTCTTTCTTCCTCCATGATGGTCTCCAACTGCTCTTTGACAAAGTCACGTACAAGGTTATCCAGTTGATTTATAAAGTCATGATCCGTTATACTTTGAGACATGGTAGGGTTTCTCCTCTCTTTATTTGTTGTCCAATTTTGAGGATACCCTACCTCTTTTTTCGTCTCAAATATTTTATACAAACTATTTTACGTCATCACGGTAAAGGATTAGGGGTAGATGTACCAGATGTCATTTCATCTGTTGCAATTCTACTAATAGGTGATATTCAAAGTAATAGTGAACCTTGGCTGAAATTAATAAGGAAAGTCCTAAACAGTGAATCAGACTTTGAGGAATGTACAGATAATAATTGTACATTGGAAATAAAACAAGGTATTACAAAAATAATTGATAATTATAGTGAGGAAGAAGATGAAGAGTGTCTCATTGAACAAATGAACTTGAAAGGATTATAGAATTATGGACTAGAAAATTATGTGAGATGGAGTATACAAATTATTAAAGCCTTGATAAATTCGTGGCACATCAAGTTCATATCAAATATCCGGAACTGTAAATGTAGTAGTGTAGTCGGTTCAAATAGGGAAAGAGTAGGACAGTTATATTCCAAGTAGGTGAATTTATGATTAATATAAAAACGTTTATAAATAAACCAAATGTCCAAATTAAAAATTTAAAAGAAGCTATGGGAAACCCGGCTAAATATTTCATTAACATTGATAGTGAGACGGAAATAAAAAAATACGATAAAAATTTGGATTTCAATTATCTGAACGGTGCTATAATTATCGAATATTATAACAAACTGTTAATGGATTGTAGTCTTTGGGATTTGGTTGACCAATTGTGGAGCTATATTATTAAATTGGTAGAAGATGTTATACATACTGGTTATGGTGTGACTTATTTTCCGGACCAACCAGTGAAGGTTGAAATAAAAGTCATTTCAAAGGACTTAGTATTATTTACACTAGATGAGGGAAAAATAACGGGCGAAACGCTACCAATGCATGAGTTTATAAATGCTTTATTAAATAGTGCAGAAAATTTTTTTAGTAGACTCACCTCATATTTTGAGGATGACATAGATTTTAGTTATGAATTAAGTAAAATAAAATCTATTCGAGAACAATTCAATAATTGAAACTTGGATAAATTGACGGCGGTTATTCCTAAGATAACCGTCTTTTGTTACGGGTACAGCACACGCAAAGGCTACAGGTTTTGACCGCGCCGAACAGCCGGTAAATAGTCAACATAGGTGCTTTTGATCTGCTTCCAAACTCATTCATGATTTCTTAGGAAAAATTACCAAATTTGATAGAAAATAAAAAAAGGGCACGGTTCTAAAGTTTCATTTTTTAATATTTTGCCATAAATACCCCCACTTTTTACCCGGGAAATTATGATACAATTATAAGTGTACCGCGCTGTCCACACAATTACTTTGGATAACGTATATATGTTACACCATTGTTATCGCTTAGGAAGTGATTACTTGAATACACGTTTACAAAGGATACTTGAAGAATTAAGATTGGCTCAAGGACCCTCGACTAGTTCTGAAATTGCGTCTTTGTTGCAGGTCAGTTCTAAAACGATACGTAATGATGTAAAGATGTTAAATGAGCTATTAGAATCATATGGTGCACATATAGCATCCGCAAGAGGATTAGGATATCAACTTGTTATTCAGAATGAGCAACTGTTTCATCAATTTATTCAGTCCCAAGACAATGATCAACAGGAAGATATTCCTTCCAATCATCAAGAACGTGTAAACTATTTAATGGAAAAGCTGCTCATGAGTTCGGATTATCGTAAAATTGAAGATTTGGCTGATGAGCTGTATATCAGCCGTTCTACATTACAGCATGAGTTAAGGCATATTCGCGATATCCTAAAGGAATATAACTTAATTTTAGACCAAAGACCTTATCACGGTATTAAGGTTATTGGGGATGAAACACAAATCAGGTATTGTATTTCGGAGTATTTGTTTAATCAACAATCAACCTTAAAAGACAATATGGATGACTGGTTAGGAATTTTAACTGAGGAAGAATTGGAAGTTATTAAAGATAGTGTTTTATTTAATCTAAGAAAACACCATATTATTATTTCGGATATCAGTTTGCAAAATTTAATTACTCATATTGCCATTGCTTGTAAGCGGATACGGGAGAGTAACTCCGTTCAGATGGTTCATCATCACTTGCAAGAGATAGAAACGAAGAAAGAGTTTTTAGTTGCAAAGGAAATCGCAAAAGCTATTCATGACAAACTTTATATTTCATTTTCCAATCACGAGGTTGCATACTTGGCGATTCATTTACAAGGAACGAAGCTTACAAATTCATCTGTTCTTCATATGGAAGTTAATTCTGTTATCGATCGTGATATTCAAGAAACAGTTACAGAAATGATAAAACGTATTGATGATGAATATGGGTTTCATTTAACTAATGATAAGGAACTGTTGTTAGCGATGAGTTTGCATTTAAAACCAGCAATAAATCGGTATAAATTCAAGATGAACATTAGGAATCTAATGTTAGACGAGATAAAATCAAAATACCCATTATCCTTCAATGCTGCATTAATTGGAGCACAAGTTGTACAAGAGAAGATGGATATCATGATTGATGAAAGTGAGATCGGCTTCCTGGCCCTCCATATTGAAGCGGCACAAGAAAGGCAAAAAAAGAATACAAAAAATGCCCCAAGGTGCTTAATCGTCTGTGCATCTGGCTTGGGTAGTGCGCAGCTTTTAATGTACAAGCTTCAGAATGAATTTGGAGATCATCTAAATATTATGGGATCCACAGAATACTATAATTTGCTGCAACAGCCATTCCATGACATCGATTTCATAATCAGCACGATTCCAATTGAGGAAAAATTACCTGTTCCTGTCATACACGTAAGTACCATTCTTGGGGAAACAGATTTAAATAAAATTAATACGTTATTGAATCAGGGTGAGTTTGTATCAGATAAGTATTTACGGAAAAAATATACTTATTTTCAAAAGGACTTCTGTACGAAAGAAGAGGTTTTGCACTTTATCTGTAAAGAACTTGAATCCGATGGGAAAGTTGATGGAAACTATATAGAGTCGGTGCTTAAACGGGAGAGCTTTTCTCCAACTAGTTTTGGTAATATGGTTGCTATTCCGCACCCGATTGACCCGCAAACGGAAGATACATTTTGGTCAGTTGTAACACTTCAAAAGCCGATTCAATGGGGAGACAAGCCTGTACAGTTAATCGTTCTACTAAATATTAGCAAAGATATAAAACATGATTTAAAACCAATGTATTGCTGGTTAATGGACCTATTAGATGATAGGTATACGGTAAGAGAAATTTTGCAATGTAAGACTTATGAACAATTAAAAATGATAATAAAGTAAGATCAGACTGCTAGAATACCCGGGAAATGACTGCCTCCTGGGTGTTTTTCACGTTGAAGGATTCCAACTTGGTGTAAGGAACTTCCTTTGTTAACGGAAAATATGTCCCTGTATTTGAATCCGCTTACATAATACAATGAAGACAACAGGGAAACGATTTTTCTCGTAGTGTCGAAAAATGACAGATCCCGTTAGATCACTTAAAAACATCAATGTTGCGTAAGTGAACAAGATATAAGAAGGAGTGGATTTCCGATGTCAAAACTACCTGATAGTTTCCTATGGGGTGGCGCTGTCGCCGCGCATCAACTAGAAGGTGCTTGGAAAGAAGGCGGCAAAGGGGTTAGTGTTGCTGACGTTATGACCAAAGGCGCACATGGTGTACCTCGTGAAATTACAGATGGCGTGATTGAAGGTAAAAATTATCCAAACCATGAAGCTATTGACTTCTATCATCGATACAAAGAGGATATTGCATTGTTTGCCGAAATGGGTTTTAAATGTTTTAGAACCTCCATCGCTTGGTCACGTATTTTCCCAAATGGTGATGAAGCTGAGCCGAATGAAGAAGGGTTAAAATTTTATGATGACTTATTTGATGAGTGTTTAAAGCATGGTATTGAACCGGTTGTTACATTGTCTCACTTTGAAATGCCATACCATCTGGTTACAGAATATGGCGGTTTTAGGAATCGTAAATTAGTTGATTTCTTCACTAACTTTGCACGCGTATGTTTCGAGCGCTATAAAGACAAAGTGAAGTATTGGATGACATTTAACGAAATTAATAACCAGGCAAATTTTCATGAAGATTTCGCGCCTTTTACAAACTCTGGCGTGAAATATAAAGATGGTGAAGATCGCGAAAGCATTATGTATCAAGCTGCGCATTACGAGCTCGTGGCAAGTGCAAAGGCAGTAAATATTGGTCATGCGATCAATCCTGATTTCCAAATCGGATGTATGATTGCGATGTGCCCGATTTATCCATCAACTTCTCATCCAAAAGATATTTTAATGGCGCAAAAGGCAATGCAAAAACGTTATTACTTTGCAGATGTTCATGTTCATGGAGAATATCCTGGACACATGACAAGGTATTTTGAGCGTAAAAAATTTAATTTGGATATTACCAAAGAAGATTTGGAAGTCTTGAAGAAAGGTACGGTAGATTATATCGGCTTCAGTTACTACATGTCATTTACAATCAGCCATAAACAATCTAATGAAGAATATGACTATAATGAGTCGCGCGATAAAGTTGAAAACGAATATGTTAAAACTTCGGATTGGGGGTGGGCAATTGATCCAGAAGGTCTGCGTTATGCCTTAAACTGGTTTACCGATATGTATCATTTACCACTCTTTATTGTAGAAAATGGATTGGGTGCAGTTGATGAATTTGCAGAAGACGGCAAGATTCACGATGATTATCGCATTGGATATCTTAGGGCACACATCGAACAAATGATTAAAGCCGTGGATGAAGACGGTGTTGATTTAATGGGATATACCCCATGGGGATGTATTGATCTAGTATCAGCGGGTACTGGCGAAATGAAAAAACGGTACGGATTTATCTATGTTGATAAAGATAATGATGGTAATGGTACTTTAGAGCGTTATCGCAAAGATTCTTTCTACTGGTATAAAGATGTTATCGGTTCAAATGGTGAGAAGTTGTAGCAAGAAGCATAGCTATTTAAAAAAATATAATGTAATGGAGGAATGCAGGATGAAACAAGTTTTAATTATTTGTGCAGGTGGTATGTCATCTTCTTTATTGGCAAAGAAGGCAACGGAGTATCTAAAAAGTAAAGACCATGATATTGAAGTAGATGCCGTTTCTGCTACGGAAGGCAGTAAGAAGATTGAAAACAGTGACTTTGATTTATTCTTAGTGAGTCCTCAAACAAAAATGTACTTTAAAAATCTCAAAGCAGCTGGTGATCGTGCGGGTAAGCCGGTTGTAAACATTCCACCGCAGGCATACGTTCCGATTCCTATGGGCATTGAGAAATTAGGCAACTTAATCTTGGAGGAACTTCCAAATTAATGATGATCAATTAGAAGGAAAAAATAAATCATTTCATCAAACAGGATCAATTGCTCGTTACATTGTGTTTCATTCCACTTATCGTATAAAGTTCTAAAGTGGAGCAATTTTTTTCAGCGGGCAGTTGAACCTATTTCTAGCCCACTTGACGTATAAAAGAATTATGATTGCAACTTTGATATAAGAGAGGAAGATATTGGTGGATCAAGAACAAATTCAAAGCGTTGCCTTTGAAATTATATTGCATAGCGGCTCATCAAGAACAATGATTCATGAAGCCTTTAAAATGATGAGAAATAATGAATTTGAAAACGCTGCAACCAAGCTGGAAGAAGCAAATGATGAATTATTGATCGCACATCAATCCCAAACATCATTATTACAACATTATTCTTCTGGAGAAAAAATCAATATGGAAATTATTATGGTTCATGCACAAGATCACTTAATGACAACGATGACATTGAGAGAGGTTGCACTGGAAATGTCATCTCTATATGAAAGACTTGCGAAAATGGAAAAATGAGGGATTTATATATGGAAAACAATGGAAGGGAACTAGTAGAAAAAAATAGAAAAGAAACAAGTATTAAATCCATGTATTTTAACAGGTATTTACTTGTTAGATATGTTTCTGCACCTGAATTATTCATACTTCTAACCAAAAAGATAAATGAAGCTTAGCCCTGGGTTATTTTCGTAAAATAAGATGGAACCTTTCCAGAAATGGTTTGCTTAAACTAGAGATC